>JBNNED010000395.1:0-7748 GCA_050285825.1 Verrucomicrobiales bacterium
CCTTCTGCCAGTCAAAGGCCACATCCGGCAACTCGTCGCCGCCAAAATACGCTCCCGCCGCCCCCACTCCCGCCCCGATCAAGGTCCCCCAGCCATGCGTCAGCCCCCCCGAACCCACATCGACCATCACCCCCGTCAGTCCGCCCGTCACCGCGCCCGCCGCCACCAGTTGGTTCCGCGTCAGCCCCCACTTCCGCCACGTTTCCTCCGCCTGGAGGTCGGTGGCCTCGAAGTCCATCCCCCCGCCCATCTCGACCCGCTCATGCTTGTGGATTTTCAGCAAAGTCTTCAGCAAACGCCGCTCCTCTTCCCTCAGCTTTTCATGAAATTTCTGCCGCAACTCATCCTGCAAGGCCGTCACCCGACGCTCGCTCCGCTCCGTCTCCTCGTCCACCTGGGCGTGCTCTTTCATCGTCAGCACCTTCTCAAAATAGCGCTGCACCCGCTCCGCCGTTTCCTCGCGTCGGCCCGCCCATTCGTCTTCCAAACTGCGCACGACCCGCCCGATAACGCCCGCGCTGCCCTCGTCCATTTCCCCCAGCGCGCGCAACAAGGCCACGCGCTCGCCAAAGCGCGCCCGGTGGGCGTCAAAGGTCCGCACCAGATTGAAAAAACTCCCCAGGCGCTCCTTCCACTCCCGCTCCCGCTCCGCCGTCAGCTCCCCCTGCGGATTGAGCAAAGCCATGCGCTGCCGCCCCGTCCACCGCAGCACCTCCATCTCCGCCAGATAACGTTCTTTGAGCGGTTTCGAAGCGTCCACGACATACAAAACCCCCGCCCGCTCCTCCAGCACCGGTCCCAGCAGGGCGCACTCGTCCTGAAATTTCTCCCCGCTCCGGTAGCGCTCATAAAATGTCCGCACCGCCTCCAGGCCCGGCGTCCCGCTGCCGTGGATTTCCTGAATTTCCCGCATGGCCCCCACCGCATCGGCAAAACCCGGCGTGTCCACAAAAACGAGCGCCTCCCGCTCCCCGACCTTCATCGCCAGCCGCTGCGCCCGCGTCGTTTCCCCCGGCGTGGCCGAAATCCGGATCACGGCCTCGTCATCCTGCTCGAGCAAAGTCGCCAGCACCGAGCTCTTTCCCGTGTTGACCTTGCCCACCACGGCGAAGACCGGAGCTGGCAAACTCTTCATTTCCCTCTCTTCACTCATCTGCAAGTCCTTTCAAATCACTCTCCGCCCCCCGGATGGCCCGCAATTCCAAATCAAAGCCCGCCCCCTCGCGCAGGACCGCCAGTCCATCGATGAAATCCTGCCAGGACCGCCAGGCCGTCGGCTCCGGAGCGACCCGCCGCCCGTCCCGCGCCTCTCCCATGACAAACAATACGACCCTCTCGAGGTCGGCCGCGACCTCCCGGAGCTTGACCAAAGCTCGCTCGACCTCGCCCGGCACGAGCTCCCAGCCTTCGACACAAAAAACCACCGCCCGCAGCTCCGGCTCCGCAAGCCGCTCGGCGAGTTCCCGCCACGAGGCCGCCTCTTTCTCGGCATCGAGGTAACCCACCCGCAGCACCCCGACCGGATTGAGGCGCAAATCCCGCAGACAAGTCCCCCGCAGCTCCTCCACCGTCACCCCGCTCCCGCCCCAATCCACGAGCAAAGCCCCGTCACCCGCCTCCCGCACTTCCACCGAGACGCCCGCCGCTGGTTCCGCCTGCAATTCCCGCCACAAGCGCCCGTGATCCCGACCCTCGAAGGCCAGATTCCGCAAAGCCCGTCGCTCCCCGCGCCACGCCGCTAGGAAAAAAATCAGCCGTGGCAAGAGCCCCCACACCAGCAGCACCATCACGACAAAGGGCCACCAGGCCTCCGTCGGCACCGCCGCGAGATCACCCGCCCCGAGCGACACCTGGCTCGCCTCCACTTCCGCTGCGCCGGGAGCCGCCTCCGGCCACGCCCAAGCCCAGGGCAAGGCCAGGAGGGACGCTCCGTTCACCAAGACCGACTCCGTCCCCGCAAAGGTGCTCGTCCAATAAATTTTCACCTCCCGCCCCGCCAGGAGCCACCAAAAACTGACGACCAAAACGACGTGACAGGCCACCATGGCCAACTGACTCATCCGCAGGACGCCCCACTGCAAGACCCGCCCGTAAAGCGCGCCACTGCGCCGCACATCTCCCCAGAGCTGCCGCGCCCGCCGATCCCCGCTCAATCGCCCGACCAGGGCCAGCACGCCGCGTTCGACGAGCGAAAACAAGCCGCCGAGCCGACCCCGGAAGGGCCAGGCGAGCAAGGCCGCGAGATACAGGACAAACTGCCAGCCCACCGTCGCGCCCAGCAAGGCGAAGAGATGCAGCGACGAGCTCTCGCGCTCGAAAACGCCCGCCAGCACGCCCGCTCCGGCCAATCCGCCGAGAAGCAACAAAATCCAAGCCGCCAGGCTCCACGCCAAGTCCCCCCGCTCCACGAGCTCCACCCCGCTCCCCCAACCGCCCGCCAGTCGCGACCTCAGCCAGACCAAAAATCCCCGCCGCCGCTGCGCCGCCTGCCCTTCCAGCCCTGCGACCGCTTCCGCGACCAACTCCCGCTCCGCGCGCGTGACGCCGGAATTTTCCGCTTGGTTCGCCGACTCAAAAGCCAGCAACTCCCCGACCGACCAAGCCCGATCCATGTCTTCCACCTGACGCACGAAGCCAGAATGAGCCAAAAATGACTTGGAAAAAAGCTCAAAGTCACGCCTCGGGCGGAGAAAAAGCGCAACTTCGGCCCGCGAGAATCTATTTCCTCTCAAAGAGCCCTTGCCGCTCCTCCCTTCACCCGCCTTAATCCCATCATGGAGTCACCTGCCCGAGAGTCCCTACCCGACGAAGCGAACTTCGTCGACCTCCTCACGCGCCACCAAAGCCTGATCCACCACTTCATCCTCTCCCTCATGCCCCGCAGCGCCGATGTCGAGGACGTCATGCAGGAGGTCAACCTCGTCCTCTGGAAAAAGCGACAGGACTTCCAGGCGGGGACGAACTTCAAAGCCTGGGCGCTCACGATCTGCCGCTTCCAGGTCATGGCTCACCGGAAAAAATTCGCCCTGCGCCGCACCGATCACCTCACTGACGAGATCCTCAACCTCCTCGCCATCGAGGCCGCCGAACAGGAAGTCGACGAGGTGGCCCGCAAGCAGGAAGCCCTGAAAACCTGTTTCGCCAAGCTCTCCGGAGCGGATCGCGACCTCTTGATCCGCCGCTATTGGGAGGAGCGCCCGCTGCGGGATTTCGCCACCCTGATCGGCAAGAGCGAACAGGGGCTTAAAAACCGCCTCCACCGCCTCCGCGCCCTGCTCCGCAAGTGCGTGCATAAACAACTCGCCCCTCACAAGCTATGACACCTACCGAGACTCCAGAGAACCACCTCCGCGAACTCATCACGGGCTATGAAAACGACAGTCTCTCCCGAGAGGACGAGGAGCATTTGATTTATTTGTTAGGCCATGAACCACTGGCGCGGCGGCTTTTTTTGGAACATTTCGAGTATTCCGCCTTTTTCAGGCAGGAAGCGCGGAACCGACGGCTTTTCTCACCCGGCGTCCGCGCCCAGTCGGAGAAAATCTCCCGCATCCGCCGTCGGGTCAACGCCTCGGTGCTCGCCGCAGCGGCTTGCCTTCTCCTCCTGGGCCTTGCCTTTTTTCTCATCCAAATCAAAAAGCCCCCCCTCGCGGTCGCTTTCCGCAGTGCCCCCGGGAGCCATTTTACCGTGATGGATGCTGATGGCCGAGTTCTGAAAGACCTTCCAGATCAGTTTCAGGAAGTGGGTTCCGTGGTCGAAGTTTCCCAAGGCACTCTGGAGCTGATCGACCAAGCGGGCGTCCGCAGTATCCTCAATGGCCCGGCCAAACTGGAGTTCACGAAGGCGGGCGAGATGCGTTTACACTACGGAACGATCTATTGTGACATGGAGGATGCGGAGAGTGGGGCCTGTGTCGTGCTAACCGACCATCTGCGCGTGGTTGATCTGGGCACGGCCTTCGCCATCACGAGCCCGCAGGATGCGACCCGGGGCGTCGAGGAAGTGCATGTGGTCGAGGGCACGGTCGAAATTACGCTCGTTTCCAGTCGTGAGGTTCTGGTGGCGGAAGCGGGGCAATCGTACCGCCTGTCCCAACTGGGCATGCAGGCCGAACTCAAGCCTGTGCCCTCCCGGAAAGAGGCTTTTATCAGCCACTTGCCCGACAGCCTCCCCTTCATCCACTGGAGCTTTGACGATGCGGAAGGAGAAAGCTTTCCCGCCTCCGGCCCTCTCTGTGGCAATACCTCATACCCGCTGACCTGGAAGAACTTACGGACGGAGAGTGATTTCTCGATGGCAAGAGGGCCGGGAAAGTTCGGGCAGGCTCTGATTTTGAATGGCCTTGGGGATTATGGCTCGACGGAGTGGCCGGGAATTTCGGGGCGGGCGCCTCGCAGCATCTCGGTCTGGGTTAAGATCCCGCAGGCGCCCTTGAGCGATCCGGCGGCCACGCGACAAGACACGGCACGACGAAATGTCGTCTCGTGGGGCATCCGAGCCTGGAGTCCCGAGGGGGGCTCATGGGAGATCGATTTCCCGTACCATCAAAACAACCCCGAGCAAATCCTCGCCACCAAGTACGGGCAGGGATACGGCGACATCCGCACGCGAAAAACCCTCGATGACGGCCAATGGCATCACATCGTGAGCATCTTCGATGGCAGCTTGCGAAAAGATGGTGCCCCCAACGTGGTGCACTATCTGGACGGCGAGATGGTCGAGTCCTTCCATCAACCGACCGGAACTGAGGAGGCGCTGGAAGTCGGGACGCTGACGCACCTCCCAATTTCCCAGCCCCTGCGCCTTGGCATTGCCGCCGCGCCCCTCACGGAAAACCTCCCGACCTTCGCGGTCGCTATCGACGAGCTCCGCGTCTTCGCCGGAGTTTTGGATCGGAAGCAAGTGGAGCAGCTTTACACCGCAAATCACTTCACCTCCGACCCAATGGGGAAATAACTCCATCAGCGCCGGCGACGCGCGAGCAGGCCCAGCACGCCGAGCGAGAGCACGGCCACCGACGGCTCGGGAATGGCCTGGCCGGCGTTGTTGTAAAGATAGCTGATCTGCGTAGCGCTCAAGACCTCGTCATAAATCTGCACATCGTCGATCAGGCCGTCAAAGGGATCATTCAAGGAACTCGTATTCCGTGCTAAGACGCCAATACTCAAGACATTGAGCGCGTTAGGACCACCATTCGCCTCCGTCAATGTGCTTTCAAAGTCTCCGTCCACATAAAGCTGCATCGTCGTGTTCCCACCAGTGTGAGCGATCGTCCCTACGACATGGTGCCAGACATTATCGTCCGTCCGAGCATACCCGAAGAGAGCGTTGATGTCACCAGAGCGGTTTGTGACGCGCCCCAATCCGACAGCACTGGAAAGCTGGTAATAGTTATCATTCGAATTGATGTTGCCCAGCGCCAGAATGCCATTTGCCGAGACGTCTGTCGGCTTTTTGATCCAGGCCGAGAACGTCATCGCTCCGCTGCCTGTAATCGCGGAGGCGAAAGCCGGATTGTTCAGGATGACGTGATTGGCTCCGGTGCCATTGAACTGGTAGGCGTTGCCAGCAATCCCGGTCACACCGGTCGTTACCGCGCCCATCACGGTCGCATCGTAGCCCGCCCCGCCGACGACTTCGTTCACGGCCGTGCTCGCTCCGCTTCCTTCGTCGAATTTATAATGGGCAATGAGCGCTGCCTGGGCTCCGCTCAAGAGCATCGGAACTGCGAAGCTCACCTGCAAACTTGTTGTTACTATTTGTTTCATCATTATTGACTGATCCTAACCTTTCTTAACCAAAGAACATGTGACGTTAATCACCTTTCTTCATCTTTTCAACCGCAGATATCGCTGACGCGACTCTGGGGAAACACTGAAAAAAGCGACCGACAAAAGGACGCGCTTGGTCGGGTCTCTCGACACTCTCGCACGTGCGCCTCATGCAAACCGCTTTCTTCAGCACTTCCCCAGAATCATAGACCTGATCAGCGCCGACGACGCGCAAGCAGACCCAGCACACCGAGCGAGAGCACAGCCACCGACGGCTCGGGAATGGCCTGGCCGGCGTTGTTATAAAGATAGCTGATCTGCGAAGCGCTCAAGACCTCGTCATAAATCTGCACATCGTCGATGAGGCCAGTGTAGGAGTCCGCAAATTGCGGCGAGCCGCCGTTGGTCCGAGCCAACACGCCAATATTCATGACGTTGAGGGCGTTTGGTGGCGGATCCAAAGTCAAGATGGTCCCCCCATCAAAAACGCCATCAATGTAAAGCTCCAGGTGCGTATCCGTCCCGTCATAACGAATCGTCCCAACCAAGTGGTGCCAGCTGTCATCGTTGATGGACTGCAGGCTCTCATATGCGTGGAAGGTGGCAGAGCGATTGACGATCCGTGGTTCCGGTCCTTCCGTAGAAAGCTGGTAATATTGGTCATTTGTGGTCTTATTCCCCAAGCCGACGATCCCCGTCGATCCAGAGCCATTGGAAGTCTTGATCCAGGCGGAAAAAGTCAGCTCTTGACTCGTACTGATGGCCGAGGCGAAGGCCGGATTGTCCAGAATCACGTGATTGGCTCCGTTACCATCGAATTGGTAGGCGTTGCCAGCGACCCCGCTGAGCCCGGTCGCTACGAAGCCCACGACGCTCGCATCGTAGCCCGCCCCGCCGACGACTTCGTTCACGGCCGTGCTCGCTCCACTTGCTTCGTCGAATTTATAATGGCTCACCAGCGCGGCCGGAGCTCCTGTGATCAGCATCGTGAATCCGAGGCTGCTTATCAGTTTGGTATTTATGGTATTATTCATATCATTATTTTAGTTTGCTTGGCTAAGAAAATCACTTCCTTCATTACTGCTTTTTCTCCTCGGACAAGGCCCGGCGATCCTCCGTGATGAAACGGAAATCAGCGACTCCCTGGCTCCGGTCCTTTCCTGGTAAAATGAGGAGTAGCTGGCGCAGGTTTTCGTCATATTTCCAGACGGCAGAATAGAGCGGACGCGGGTCGGTTTTTTTCGCGTAGAGCCTCACCTGCATGTGACGCGTCCTCCCCCCGGGTTTGATATCAACCGGTTTCGCCGAGGCCGGAAGTTGTCGGAATTGCTTCTCCCAGGTGAGAATCACCGGCTGTCCCGTGGCGTTGAGCGTGCGCAGGGTGCCCCAGGCGAAGCCTTCCGGGCTGTCATCGAGCACGAGCGCCCGCAGTCCGGTGGCGTGCTCCTCAGCGGGCAGGAGTAGGCACAGCACCCGCGTCGCGCCCGCAGGCATCGGCAGGGTGAGGGCCGGCATTTCCCCGCCTTCGCTTTTGCGGTCGGGGCTCAGGAGGCGGATCACTGCACTTCCCGTAACTTGAAACACCTCACCGCGAGCATGCGGGTGCAGGTAAGAAATCTCCCTTTCTTCGTCTTCACCGACCGCGAGACTGAGTTTGCGTCCGGCCACTTCCTCGTTCCACGGGAGAAAGCTCAGCTCAACGGCCTGCAGGCCCGCCATTTGGCTCAGCATCAATCCAAGAATTGCTAAAAAATAACGCTCAATCATCACGGCTGGTTCTGGGTCAGGGCTTGCGTCGGGATCGTTTTCATGGAAATCACGCGGTAACGACGGCCAAAGTTTTCGTTCACCGCCTTCAGCCCGGCGATTTCCTCATAGGGCGGGTCGGAAGCATCGACGAATTCCGGAAAGCGCTGCACTGTCGCCTCGATGATGACGGCCGCCTTGATGTCGCCGGCCTCATTTTCCGCTTCGCC
>JBNNED010000396.1:0-3081 GCA_050285825.1 Verrucomicrobiales bacterium
AGCTGCCGAAAGTGGTGTAGTAATTGTGGTAAACGATGGGTTCCAGGCTCGTGTAGTCCCAGCGCAGGAAGCGGGATTTCTCATCGGAACCCTCGATTTGGCGGTCCGGGTGTCCCCAGGCGAGGAAGACGGCTTTCGGTGACATGCCCTTGGCGATGCGGCCTTGGCGGACGAGGCTTTGCTCGGTGGATGTGAGGTCGTGGTAGATGGCGGGATTTTTTTCGATGCGATCCAGCGGGGTGCTGGCGCAGCTAACGAGGGCGGCGAGGGGGAGGAGGAAGGTGAGGAGCTTGCTGATCATAAGGTTTCAGGGAATAGGCTTGCTCGTAAGATAAGAGGGATCAGTGGTGATGCAACGTATTTCCTGTGGCGGGGAAAAAAGCTTTTTTTGTTCAGAAAGGGGTTGCCAAGAAGCGGTCCGTTCATCCAAATGAACCGCGTAGCCCCACTTGAAGTTATGTCTGAGTTGCTTGATGAAGATGAGTTGATGAGCCAGTTGCGGAAGTGTCCGGAATGGGAAGAAGATGGAGATTCCATCGTGCGCAGTTTTGAATTCGAAGAATTTATGGAAGCGATTGATTTTGTGAATGATGTGGCGGAACTCGCCGAGGATTCACAGCATCATCCGGAGTTCCAGATCAGCTTCAATAAAGTGGTCGTCAGTCTCACCACGGACGATGAGGGAGGGGTCACCGCGCTCGACATCGAAATGGCTCAGCGCATCGATAATCTCGTCGACTAAGTCGGTCTCACCGAAGAACAATTTGAGGGAGGATCCGGTGTTTGCCGGGTCCTTTTTTGTGGCGCTTTTTATACCAACTCGCAAAACTCTCTGGTATAATGGATTTGTTTAAAATGTTGTGGATGACAGGCTGCGCGCTGCCTGAAGAAGCTGGCCGTTTTTCGGTAAAATCGGCGTTGTTCGTTGCTTGTAGTGCTCGCACCACGCGCGCCTCACGCCTTGATTTTCCTTGAAAACCGACTCAGCCATTATACCAGATAGTTTCACTCATTGGTATTAGAAGGCCGGGTGGGGGGGAAGGCGAAAGACTCAGAGCAACTCGCGGGCGCAGAACTGGGACCAGGTTTCGAGTTGCTCGAAGAGCGGGCCTTTGAGGTCGGCACGGGGCTGGAAGCTCAAGTTGTGCAGGGCGTCTTCACGCGCGCTGACTTCTTCGCCATCGAGCTCGAAGAGGTGGACGATGCCGAGGTGGACTTGTCCCACCGCATTGCTGTCGTCATTGAGCAAGGCGACGACTTTTTGCTGGTAGCCGGAGCGGAGGTCGAGCTCTTCCTGTAACTCGCGCTCGACGCCGGCGTAATAAGTGGCTTCCCCGAGGTGATCCTCCCGCTCGTCGACGGGGTTGATGTGGCCGCCGATGCCGAGCGAGCCTTTGGCGTGGAGACGCGCTTCCCCGCTCGACTTTCCGCGCTGGTAATGCAGGAATTTCCCCTGGTGGTGAAAGAGGGCGTAGGGAATGAGCTGTTTGAAGCCGGGGTCGTCTTCGGCTTTTTCCCGGTCCATGAAAAAGTTGTTGGCGGGATCGAGCAGGGCGGGGAGATAGCGTTCGACCTCGGTGTTGAGGCCCTGGAAGCTGCCCAGCTCGTCAAAGAGGGCGCGGGGAACGACGAGGATTTCTTCTCTTTGGTATCGGCTCATGCGCGGAGCGTGGCAGATGCCGGCGGGGCTGTCCACTCCCATCACGCGCCAGCTCCGACGAGCCGCAGGCGGGGAAAATGAGCGGGGCGGTGGAAGTCCGGCTTCACGGCTTTGAGATCGGCCGCACTCACAAAAATCTGCTCGGGACTGCCGAGGATGAAGGTCGCGTTCAGGCGCAGATCAGACCAGTCGGGGAAGAGTTTTTCCAGGGCCTGGCGCGGAATACTGGCCTGCGCGAGCCAGGACGACTCCCCGATCTCTCCGCTCGCCCGCACCCGACCGAGCTCGCATTCTTGTGCGGAAATCCGGCGTGGAGCATCGAAGAGAGCCGCCCACCAGGCTCCGTTGGGCGAGAGATTGAATTCGAGATAACGCCCGCTGCGGGGATCGGCGAGGAAGAACTCGCCCACGTCATATTTCCACAGTTCGGCGCGGAACTCTCCGGCACGCGCCTCGGGGTGAGGGAGGGCTTTTTCAGCGTGGTGACAGGTGAAATGCAGGAACTTCGCGTCGAGGCGGAAGAGGAAGCGCGCGGGCTTGTCCAGGGCTTTGTGATACCAGTCGTGAGTGATGCTTTGCCACGGAAGCGAGTCGTCGGAACGGGCATGGGCACGCTGATGTACTGGGATGAACATGGTCTTCCAGAATAGCGGTGGAAACCTCGTTGACCAGTCGAAAAAAATGTACGGAAATCTTGTCGCTGGCCGGAAAATTGCTATGAGTGGACGCAGGAACGATCAGAGCTTGGTTTGATCGGGAAAAAATGACCGGATTTTCGTAAGGTGGCCCGCCCGCCCGCGTAGTCTGGAGAAGCAATAGCTGAAAATCGACGATTTTTGACCATGGACATGAAAGCCATCGAATACATCGGAGCCGCTCCGAAAAAGCCGAAAAAATCCAGCCCCGTCGGCGGGTGGTTCTTCATAGTTTTCGCCTGTGTCCTCGCCGGTTTTACGATCAAACCCTTCGCGCAATTCCTCGCAGCCCAGCAGGATCTCACCAGTGGTGACAATTTGGAACTCACGGTTCAGGAGCTGCAAGCCCAGGGCGATTTCGGCTCGAAACTCGGCGCGGAAGCCCTGCGGCGCACCCAGGCCGAGGTCCACTACGATCCGACCTATTACAAAATCGATTACCCGATGGGCGACATCCCCGCGAACAAGGGCGTTTGTACCGATGTCGTCGTGCGCAGTTACCGCGCTCTTGGGCTGGACCTCCAGACCCTCGTCCACGAGGACATGAAGTGGAATTTCCGCGATTACCCGCAAATTTGGTCGCTCAACGGTCCCGATCCGAACATCGACCATCGGCGTGTGCCGAACTTGCAGCGCTTTTTCAGTCGGAAAGGCCAAGCCCTGCCCATTTCCCGCGCGGCACTTGATTATCAACCCGGCGATGTCGTCGCGTGGCGGCTGCTCGAC
>JBNNED010000397.1:0-3729 GCA_050285825.1 Verrucomicrobiales bacterium
GGCGAAGCGCTGGCCTTCGAGGTAAGCGGCCGGGCATTCCTTGCCGTCGTATTTGGCCAGCTCGGCCTTGTAATCGAAGAGCTCGAGCTGGCTCGGCCCGCCGATGAGGTGGATGAAGATGACGCGCTTGGCCTTGCCGAACTGCGGGGGCAGGGCGGGGGCGAGGGGCGTGGTGGGATCACGCTCGATGAGCTTTCCACCCGCTCCCGAGGCCTGGGTGGCCAGCCAGATGGCCCCGAGTCCGGCCGCGCTTTCCTGGATGAAATGACGGCGGGTGGTGCGGGTGAGTTGGCGGTCGGCGTTCTCGTGCAGGAGAGTTTCGGTCGGGATCATGGCGGATTATTTGGTCAGGGTGAGATCGAGGTTGAGGAGGACAGAGGCGACGGTCGGCAGGGCGGCGGCGGGATCATCGGCGGCGATGCTTTGGTGAAGCTCGCTGAGTTCGGAGAGGGTGGCGGGGTCGATTTCCTCCGAGGTGCAAAGGCGGTAGCCGAGGGCGATGCGCTCGGCGAGTGACTCGACGGGAGCCGCGGCCAGCCGTTTCGCGAGGGCCCGGGCGCACTCGACGAAGACGGGGTCGTTGAGCGTCGCGAGCGCGGCCAGCGGGGTGTTGCTGGTGATGCGGCGCTTGGTGCAGACCTCGCGCGTTGGCGCGTCGAAGGTCATGAGCGTGGGGTAGGGGCTGCTGCGTTTGAGATAGATGTAAATGGCGCGGCGGTAGCGCTGGGGGTCTCCTTCCGGCGGGGTTTTCCACTTCGTGCCGCCGCCGCCGCTGGCCGGGGTGTAGCCGCCGGGGGCGATGGGCGGGTAAGTGGCGGGGCCGAAGAGCTCGGGGTTGAGCAGGCCGGAGACGTGGAGGGCCTGGTCGCGGATCATCTCGGCACTCAGTCGCTGGCGGGGGCCGCGGGCGAGGAGACGGTTGGCGGGGTCTTTTTCATTGAGTTCGGCAGTGCTGACGGCGCTCTGGCGGTAAGTGGCGCTGGTGACGAGCTCACGGATGAGGGTTTTCGGCCGCCAGGCCATCTCGCTCTGGAAACGCACGGCGAGGTCATCGAGCAGGAGCGGGTGGGAGGGGAGGTGGCCGGAGGAACCGAAGTCCTCGAGGGTGGCGACGAGTCCCGTGCCGAAGAGCTGTTGCCAAAAGCGGTTCACGGCGACGCGGGCCGTGAGCGGGTTGTCTTCCCGCACGAGCCAATTCGCAAGGTCGAGGCGCGTCGGTGCCTCGGGGTCGGCCGGCTGGAGGGCGGGCAGGGAGGCGGGCGTGTCCGGGAGGAGGTTTTCCGGCCCCTTGGTCAGCCAGTTGCCCCGCTCGAAGAGGCGGGTCTCGCGTCGCAGATGGGCGGGAAGTTCCTCCAGGACGGGGAGGGTGTCGGCGGGGATTTTTTGCAAAGCCTCTTCCAGCGAACGGAGTTCTGCGTTCTCGGCGAGAGTTTCCGGCAGCGTGTTCCACTGGCTCCAGGCGGGCTCATCGCTGCTCGCGACACGCAGGCGTTGGGCGACGAGCGGGAAGGAGGCGAGGATGAAGCGCTTGTAGTTCAGGCGGAGCTCGATGCGACTCCCCGGAGGCAGGGGAATGGCTTGTTCGGGGATGAGGACGGCGCTGCGGGGGCGGAAAATCTTGCTGTAGGGTCCCCAGCCCTGGCTGCTGTCCGGGTTCAGGCTCTCGGCGGGATCGAAGGCCGGGTTGGGATCGTCTCCGAGAATGGTCGCGACCTGGTGTTCCTCCTGTTTTCTGTCCGCGTGGTGGACGAGGAGGCGGAGGCCGGAGAGGCTGCCCCCCCATTCCGGGGTGTGCGCCGCGCTGGCGGGATCTTTCGGGAGGTGATCGAGCCGCAGCGCCGTCAGCGTCTCATGCGCGGCGGGAAAGGTGAGGGAGAAGACCGTGTTCCGGGTCAGCGTGCCCTCGGTGATGAGCTCGGTGAAGGCCCCGTTTTTCTGCGTGATGATCTTCGTGGGTTTGCTCGTCGCGGTGAGCTCTTGGGCGGGCGTCCAGCGCGTGGCCTCGCGTTGGCGCAGAATGCGTTCGTGGCGCTTCCCGCGCAGGCGGGCGAGCGCGCTCTGGAGGTGAGCCGCCCGCTCGTAATCGGCGTGCTTTTTGGGAACGCGGATTTCCGGGTAGTTGAAATCGAGATCGAGATCCCGCGTGTTGTTGAAGAAGGCGAAGAACTCGAAATACTCCTCGTGGCGGATCGGCTCGTAGGGGTGGCTGTGGCATTGCACGCAGCCGAAGGTGAGGCCCTGCCAGGTCTCCCAAGTCGTGGCCAGCCGGTCCATGACGGCGGTGACGCGGAATTCCTCGTCGTCCGTTCCGCCCTCGTTATTCGACTGCGTCAGGCGGTGGAAGGCGGTGGCGATGTGCTCGTCCAGACCGGCCTCGGGAAAGAGATCGCCCGCGATCTGCTTGCGCGTGAACTCGTCGAAGGGCAGGTCCTCGTTGAAGGAGCGGATGACCCAGTCGCGGTACGGGTGCATCGGGCGGTGGTGGTCCTGACCGAGCCCCTCGGAATCGGCATAACGCGCGAGATCAAGCCAGTTCGCGGCCCAGCGCTCGCCGAAGTGCGGGGAGGCGAGGAGGCGGTCGACTTCGGCCTCGTAAGCGGCTTCCGGGTCTTTTTTCGTGGCGGCGAGGAAGGCATCGAGCTCCGCCGGAGTGGGCGGAAGGCCGGTGAGATCGAGGCTGAGGCGGCGCAGGAGGCGGTCCGGGCGCGCGGGCGCCGAGGGTTTGAGTTTTTCCGCTTCGAGGCGGGCGAGGATGAAGTGATCGACGGGCCTTTTGACCCAATTTTTTTGCGCCACGGCGGGCGCCGCGTGCCTGGCGGGTTTTTCAAAGGCCCAGTGGTCGCCCCACTTCGCCCCTTCTTTGATCCACTGACGGAAAAGCGCGATTTCTTCCGGCTTGAGCGGCGGGCCGTGCTTGGGCGGCGGCATGAGGTCGGCGCGGTCGCTCGTGGTGATGCGCGCGATGAGCTCGGAGGCTTCCGGCTGGCCGGGCACGACCGTTTTTTTGCCCGATTTCCCCGTCGCCAGCGCTTCCTCACGGAAGAGGAACGAGACGCCGCTTTCCTTCTTCACCCCGCCGTGGCAGGCGATGCAGTGGGCGTTGATGAGTGGGCGAATATCACGGGAATAATCAATCTCCGCCCCCGCTGTGAAGGCAAGAGCGAGGCTGGCGAAAAGGCTGGTGATGATCTGTCGGCAAAGCATGTCGGCTGAAAAAATCCTGGCCCGGCTCCCTGGCGGAAGTCCGGGGCCTTCCCAGTAAACGGGATGATGATCAGACCTTTATCACACGGGGAAATGACCCGATAGGGTGATAGCGACGCATCGCCTCCGCGCCCCGAGCCGCTTCCGGCATCGACAAAAGCCCCGTTTTCCGCTAGAAATCATCATGCATCAGGACATCGCCCGGGTATTGGTGGACGAGAAAGTCATCGAAGGTCGGCTCGACCAGATGGCGGAGGAAATCCTCGAAGAACTCGCGGAAGGAGAGGAACTCCAGGTCGTCGCCATCCTCAAGGGAGCCCTCGTCTTCATGGCCGATCTCCTGCGCCGCATGCCGGTCAAGCTCGAGATCGAGTGCCTCAACGTCGCCAGCTACCACGGCGGCACCGAGAGCTCCGGCCAGGTGGATTTTCTCGACAAAAAACTCCCCGAAGTCAGCGGGCGGAAGGTTCTTCTCATCGATGACATCCTCGACACCGGCCGCACCCTCCACGCCGTCGCCGCCCG
>JBNNED010000398.1:0-3694 GCA_050285825.1 Verrucomicrobiales bacterium
GCCCTCGCCCTCCTCACCCTCCTCCTCTCCAGCGGCCTCATCCACGGCCTCCTCCCCCACCCCGGCCGCCCCATCTCCTGGGAAGGCCACCTCACCGGCTTCCTCGCCGGCCTCTGGCTCGGCGGAAAATCGCCCACCCGCCCGCGCAAATAAGCCTCCCTCCCACTCCGCCCTTGCCTGCGCTCCGAAAATCAAGACACTCCCCCCGTGTTCGAGCTTCTCACCACAGATCCCCAGAGCCGCGCCCGTCGGGGCCGACTCACCACCGCCCATGGAGTCATCGAGACGCCCATTTTCATGCCCGTCGGCACCCAGGGCTCCGTCAAAACCCTCCACCCGGACGATCTCGACGCCCTCGGGGCCCAAATCATCCTCGGCAACACCTACCATCTCTGGTTGCGACCCGGTACCGAGGTCATTGAACAACTCGGCGGCCTCCACAAATTCACCACCTGGGAGAAACCGCTCCTCACCGACTCCGGCGGCTTCCAGGTCTGGTCCCTTTCCAAGCTCAACAAAATCACCGAAGAGGGCGTCCAGTTCCGCAACCACCTCGACGGCTCCCGCATGATGCTGACCCCGGAGAAAAGCATGGAAATCCAAGCCACCCTCGGCTCGGACATCGCCATGCTTTTCGACGAATGCCCTCCCTACCCCTGCGAGCGCCGCTACGCCGAGAACTCCACCGCCCTGACCACCCGCTGGGCCGAACGCTGCCTCGCCTGGCACCGCGAACACGCCCCCGGCACCGTCCCTTGGCAGCGCGACCCCAGCCAACTGGCAACTGACAACTGTCAACTGGCAACTCAAAAGCGCCAGTTGCTCTTCGGCATCGTCCAGGGCTCCACCTACGCCGACCTGCGCGCCCAATCCGCCCGCGAGCTCACCGAACTCGGCTTCGACGGCTACGCAATCGGCGGCGTCTCCGTGGGCGAGCCTGAAGAAGAGATGTTCCGGGCCATCGACCACGCCGAGCCCCACCTCCCCGCCGACAAGCCCCGCTACGCCATGGGCCTCGGCACCCCGCCGCAAATCCTCGAAATGATCTCCCGCGGCGTTGATATGTTCGACTGCGTCCACCCGACGCGCTGCGCCCGCCACGGGCTCGCCTTCACCCCGGACGGCCCCATCCACATTAAAAACAAACAATTCGAGCACGACCCCGCCCCCCTCACTGCCGAGGCCCACCCGCACGTCGCCCGCTTCTCCCGCGCCTTCCTCCGTCATCAGTTCCGCGCCGGAGAAATTCTCGCCCAGCGCGTCCTCTCCTTCCACAACCTCCACTTCTACCTCCAGCTCGTCGCCCAGGCCCGCGCCCACATCGAGGCCGGCACCTTCTCCTCATTCAAAAGCGACTTCACGGCCCGCTACACCGGCAATGCATCCTAGGACTCTAAAGCGCCACCCAGCCTGATATTCCGCCCGACAATTCCCGCTTGCCGCCCGGAATTCTCGCTTTACAGTTGCTTTCTTTCGCGTTTCTTGGTTTTTACCTCGCCTCACGCCCCAACGAATCCACCTTTTCCACCATGCAAAACCTCATCATCCTCGCCCAGCAAGAGCCCAATCCCATGGGCTCCACCCTCGTCATGATCGGCCTGATGCTCGTCATGATGTATTTCCTCATCATCCGCCCGCAATCCAAGCAGCGCAAGGAACTGCAAGCCCGCATCGACTCGATGGAAAAGGGCGATAAAGTCGTCACCGCCGGAGGCATCCACGCCAGTGTCCACCACATTTCCGAAAAAACAGTCACCCTCAAGCTCTCCGAGGGCGTCTTCGTCCCTTTCGAGAAAAGCTCCGTCATGCGCGTTGAGAAGAAAAACAGCAAAGGCGGCGAGAAGGCTGAAAAAAGCAGCGAAAAACCCGCCTCCGATCCCGCGTAATCACCCACCTGCCCCTCTTCTCCCTCTCTCCCCTCCCTTTTCCTCCGAGACTCCATCCGGAACCACATCATGGACCCCATCAATAGCCCACTCATCATCGTCCTCGCCGGCATCGCCATCATTGCCCTCATCTTCTGGTATCTCGCCACGGAACTCGACAAAGTGAAACGCAATGTGGGCACCGCCGTCGTCCTCATCGTCACCCTCCTCTGCGGGCTCGCCGTCATGCCTCCTTCCGAAAAGCTCAAGGGCGGTATCGACCTCGTGGGCGGGATTAAATACACCGTTGAGATTCAGCCTGCGATGGACGAGGGCAAGCCCGTTCCCGTCACCGCCGAGTCCATCGATCAAGTCAAAAAAACCCTCGCGGGTCGCCTCAACCCCTCCGGCCAAAAAGATCTCCTCATCCAGGGCATGGGCGAAAACCGCCTCGTCGTGGAAATGCCCGGCACGACCGTTGAGGAAGCGAAGCAGGTCGAAGCGACCATCCTCCGCACGGCCAAGCTCGAGCTCAAAGAAGTCCACCCCGAGAACTCCCGCCTCGCTCCCCTCGTGGAAGCCGGTGAAGAGCTCGTCCCCGCCGGTTACAAGGCCTACGAAATGGACATCAAGGACCGCGAGAACAAGGTCGTCGGCCAGGAAACCATCCTCCTCAAACGACGCAACATCGTCACCGGCGACATGGTCGCCCGCGCGAACCCCGGCAACGGCTTCGGCGTGATCGACGTCAAACTCAACAACGAAGGCGGCGAACGCCTCCTTAAAACAACCTCCCAGATGCGCCTCGGCATGGATCGCATGGCCGTGGTGATGGACGATCAATGCCTCATCGCTCCCACCGTGCAAGCCAAGCTGAAGTCCCAATTCATCATCGAGGGGCTCGACGGACCGGACGAAGTGCGCCAAATCTCCGCCGCCCTTTCCAACCCGCTGAAGAACTCCCTCAAAATCCTCAGCTCCTCGCGCATTTCCGCGAAACTCGGTAAAAGCGTCGTCCAGCAGGGCCTCATCGCCGGTGGCATCGGCCTCGGCCTCACCTTCCTCTTCATCGCCCTCTACTACCGCAAGGCGGGGATCATCGCCCTCATCGGACTCGCCCTGAACCTCGTCATCCTCTTCGGAGCCATGGCCATGCTCGGAGCCACCTTCACTCTTGCGGGGATCGCCGGCATCGTCCTCACCATCGGGGTCGCCGTCGATGCCAACGTCCTCATCTACGAACGCCTGCGGGAAGAAATGGAAGCTGGAAAATCGCCCAAAAGCGCCATCCGCGCCTCTTACGAAAAGGCCTTTTCCGCCATTTTCGACGCCAACATCACCTCTCTCCTCACCGCCCTCGTCCTCTTCTGGCTCGCCTCCAGCACCGTCAAGGGCTTCGCCGTGACTCTAACGATCGGGATTCTCGGATCGATGTTCACCGCTCTTCTGGCCACCCGCGTCCTCTTCCTCTGGGTGCAGGACAAGCCCGTCATGAGCAAACTGAGCTTCATGAACCTCATCCCGGAGCGCACCATCGACTTCCTCGGAAAACGGAAAATCTGCTTCCTCATCTCCGCCGGACTCATTCTCTTCTCCTTCGCCATCACCGGCATCAAAGGAAACCAGGCTCTCGGCATCGACTTCGTCGGCGGTAGTGTCATCGAAATCCAGCTCGACGAATCCGAGAAAATCCCGGCCAAGGACATCGAAGCCTCTCTCGCCGACATCCAGGACCAGCTCAACAAGGCCACGCAGGTTCAGGAAGAAAACGTCCCCGGCTCCGGCGAGCACCTCACCATCCGCTGTGACGACCAGGACGTCGACAAAAT
>JBNNED010000399.1:0-3749 GCA_050285825.1 Verrucomicrobiales bacterium
CAACCTATAGGCTCTTTTCATTTAAAAAGTGGTATAGGGCTGGTCTTCCGACTCTCTCGGAACGCGCCGATTTTCCAAAAGCGACCCCTCAGGCGGTCGCTTTTTTTCTTTTCTCCCACTCCCAATTCATCAATACCTGACCTCAGATTTCCATGGCCGACGACAAACAACGAAAGTCTCTCGAAGAACGCCACCAGATGTCCGATCTGGAGCGCCTCCGTCACTCCTGCGCCCACGTGCTCGCCACCGCCGTCTCCCGCCTCTGGCCGGATGCCCAGTTTGCCGCCGGCCCACCGGTCGAAGGAGGATTTTACTACGATGTCGACCTCCAGCACCGCATCACCCCGGATGATTTCGAGAAAATCGAGGCCGAGATGAAAAAGGTGGTCAAGGAGAACGCCCCCTTCGAGAAAATCGTCGTCTCGCGTGATGAAGCGATGGCGCTCGCCAAAAGTGGCCGCCTCGCCTCCGTCGCGGAACGCGGGGTCGAATCCGTTTTCAAAGTCGATCTCCTCAACGACATCCCCGAGGACGAAGAAATTTCCATCTATCAGAACGGTGACTTCTGGGATCTTTGCGCCGGCCCACACGTCGGGCGCACCGGAAATTGCAAGGCGTTCAAAGTGATGAGCGTGGCCAGTGCCTTCTACAAAGGAGACAAAAACAAGCAACAGCTCCAGCGCATCTACGGGACTTGCTTTAAAAACAAAACCCTCCTCACCGAGCACCTCGAACGCCTCGAAGAAGCGAAAAAACGCGATCACCGCCGCCTCGGCCGCGAAATGGGCCTCTTCACCTTCGATGAATCCGTCGGCCAGGGACTGCCCCTCTGGAAACCGCACGGAGGCATCATCCGCCGCCAACTTCAGGACTTCATCACCGAAGAGCTCGATAAACAAGGTTACTACCAGGTTTTCACCCCGCACATCGGCAAGCTCGACCTCTACCGCACCTCCGGCCACTTCCCTTACTACGAGGAAAGCCAGTTCCCACCCTTCGCCGAGCGCGACGCGATCGAGAAACTGGCGGAAGACGGCAGTCCCTGTGCCACCCTGACCAACGGGCTGCGCAGTGGTGAAATCGAAGGCTTCATGCTCAAGCCGATGAACTGCCCGCACCACATCAAAATCTTCGCCAGCGAGCACCACAGCTACCGCGATCTTCCCGTGCGTCTCGCCGAATTCGGCACCGTTTACCGCTGGGAGCAGTCCGGCGAACTCGGCGGCCTCACCCGCGTCCGCTCCTTCACCCAGGACGACGCCCACCTCTTCTGCACGCCCGACCAACTTGCGGAAGAAATCCAGGGCTGCCTCGGCCTCGTGAAAAAAGTCCTCGGCACCCTCGGCATGAACGACTACGGCGTGCGCCTCTCGCTGCGCGATCCCGATTCCGACAAATACGTGGGCGATAGCGACAATTGGGACAAGGCGGAAGCCGCTCTGCGTGAAGCCGTGGAAGCTCTCGGCGTCGATTACACCGAAGAACCCGGTGAGGCCGCCTTCTACGGCCCGAAAATCGACTTCGTGGTCAAAGACGTCATCGGTCGTGACTGGCAACTCGGCACGGTGCAGGTCGATTACAACCTGCCCGAGCGCTTCGACCTCAGCTACATCGGCTCCGACAACAAGCCGCACCGCCCCGTCATGATCCACCGCGCGCCCTTCGGCTCGCTGGAGCGTTTCACCGGCCTCCTCATCGAGCACTTCGAAGGGAAATTCCCCGTCTGGCTCGCCCCCGAGCAAATCCGCATCCTCCCGATCTCGGAAAAATTCAACCCTGCGGCGGAAAAAATCGCCGAGGAACTGGCCGAGCGCAAAGCCCGCGTGAAAGTCAACACCAGCGGCGACAAGATCGGGGCGAAGATTCGCCTTGCGCGACTCGATCGAATCCCTTATATCGTAGTCATCGGCGAACGCGAGGTGGAGGAAAACACCGTCAGCGTGCGCCACCGGGATCACGGAGATCTCGGCAGCCTTCCTCTCAATGATTTCATCGCCAAAGTATCCCAGGACATCGAAAGCCGCTCTCTCTGAGGCCGCTTTCCCCTCCCCGCATTGCCAGCTCCCATGACCCTGCGTAACGTCCTTCTCCTCCTTTTCTCCGATACCGGCGAGAACCCCCTCTTCGTTCCTTGCGAACGCGGAAACCACGTAAACCCAACCCACTAAAGCCATAGCCAAGAAGAAATTCAACAAATCGCGCCGCCGGGATATGACCCGGGTGAACGAACGCATCCGCGCCCCGAAAGTCCGTGTCGTTTACGGAGAAGGGCAGCAGCTCGGTGTCATGAACACCCGGGAAGCGATCGAAAAAGCCAAATCCGTCGGGCTCGACCTCGTCGAAATCGCCCCGAACGTCAACCCGCCCGTCGCGCGGGTCGTGGACTACGGCAAGTGGAAATACGAGCAGTCCAAGCTCAAGAAAAACAACAAGGCGAAAACCACGACCAAGATGAAGGAAGTGAAATTCCGGGTTCGCACGGAAGAACACGACTACAACATCAAGTGCTCACGCGCCGAAAAATTCCTCGACGAAGGACACAAGGTGCGCATCCAGCTCCAGTTCCGGGGACGGGAAAACGCCCACCGCGAAATCGGCTTCGAAGTCATGAAGCGGGTTGAAAAAGACCTCACCTCCATGGCTCACGTCGATATGCCGCCGAAACTCGTCGGTCGCGCCATCAGCATGATTCTTTCACCTCTGCCGGAAGGCAAACGCGTGCGCAAATTCCACATGGAGCACGGCGAACTCATCGAAGAAGACGACTTCGACGATGACGAGGAAGAAGATGACGTCGACATCGACCACACCGTCAAAGATAACGACGAAGAAGAGTAACAGGGAGCGCCGGCATCCTGCCGGTTCCCATCATCGTCACTTCGGAGGGTTTTTGCATAGGGCGTTTTCTACGCATCCTCATTCCCCAAAAATTTCCGCAGAAACGTCAGCCCCCCGTCCCTCTTTCCCTTTCACCTCTGGTCTCTGAAAATCTGACCATCTGAAAGTCTCAAAACCCCATGCTTCTCCTCTTCGATATCGACGGCACTCTCATCGACACCGGAGGGGCTGGTCTGACCTCCCTCTCAGAGACGGCACGGGAACTTTATGGAGGCGAGGGACCCCCACTCGACCTCGCAGGCAGCACCGATGGTGGCGTCCTCCTCGGTATTTTTTCCCATTTCAATGTGGAGCCGGAACCCGGCGAATTCGAGCGCTTCTACGCCCACTACGAGGAGAAGCTGCGGGACAATCTCGCCTCCGGCCGCTTTGACGAGGGCCAAGTCCTTCCCGGCGTGCCCGAACTGCTCGCCCAGCTGGCGGAAAGCGATCACAGCCTCGGTCTTCTCACCGGCAACACGGCAGCCGGAGCAGCTATCAAAACCGCGCACTACGGGCTCGCTCACTACTTTCCCTTCGGAGCCTACGGTGACGACCATCACGATCGCAACAAGCTCGGCCCCATCGCCTTGGAACGCGCCGAGAAGTCCATCGGACGTCCCTTCTCTCCCGCCGACACCCTCATCATCGGTGACACCCCGAAGGACATCGCCTGCGCCCGCGCCTGCGGAGCGAAAGTCGCCGCCGTGGCCACCGGGAAATTCACCCGCGCCGAACTCGCCGCCTACGAACCGGACATTCTCTTGGACAATCTCCTCGGCTGGCAACCCTGAGGATGCACGATCACTTGTCGTAGCGCACTTTTTTCATCGCAGCGCTGGCTTCGTCCATCCCGGCTCGTTTGCGGAGCT
>JBNNED010000400.1:0-4138 GCA_050285825.1 Verrucomicrobiales bacterium
GGTGACATCGTCCACCAGGAGTTTCTTGGCCAAGATATCGAAGATGGTGTGGCCACCTTCACTTCTCTTAATCATTGGATGGACGAAAAGGGCGAGGCCTTTCTAGCGGAAGAACGCCAATTCCAGATCCGGGAATTAGACGAGAAAGGTCGCTTGCAAATCGACATGCAGTCGAAGTTCACCCCCTTGCGCGGCGACGTTTATTTGAAGGGAGACCCGGAGCACGCTGGTGTTCAATTCCGCCCTGCGAACGAGGTGGAGCGGAAAAAGACCAAGTATATCTACCCCGATGGCATCTTGAAAATCAAAGGGAAGAAAGACCTCCCTTGGGTCGCGGAAAACTTCACTTTGGCGGGTCAAGAACACGGTGTTCTCATCCTTAATGATCCGGAAAATCCTAAAAATACGGTCTATTCGGCCTACCGCGACTACGGGCGCTTCGGGGCTTTCTTCGAGAAGGAAATCAAACAGGGTGAATCGCTTGAAGTCCATTACGGCTTCCGCATCTTTGCCGGGCCTCTTCCGGAAGCGAAAGAGCTGCAAGAGTTGTGGAAGGCCTGGTCTGGAAATTGATCGCCACCTGATTTACAAATAAGCCGATTCTTCAGGGAAGCGGCTTTCTTGGCATTCCGCCATCAAGTCCTCGGCTGCTTCAACTTTCCCAGCTCACCTTGGGAATCGCGACTGCGCGCCTTTGAGAAAAACCCACCAAAACAAACGGAGAGCGGCGAGGCGAGAGTGATGGTAGGTGAAGTATCGTCCGTCCGAGTTCTCTTCTTGGCTGGATGATCCCGGCGACTTCATGCTTTTTGAGTTTGACTTTTGTACATCAGATGGTGTTACATTCCGCTAATGGAAATTAGAACATTCGTGTGGCTTTCTCTCGCCGTAGCTCCATTTTGCCCGGGTGCGACTTACTTGGTGGATCTCAATGCCAACAATGCGGAAACCCCTCCGGGAGGAACTTGGAACGAGTTTGCAGCTCCCTCCGATATCAATGGCTCGACGATTGTTGATTCCACGAATGCCGCCAGTGTGGTGACCTTGAACAAATCAGGAACGATGACCGATCATGGCAGTAGTGGAGCCGTGATTTATGATCCGACAACTCCCAGCGAAAATCCCGCTTGGGCGACTGCGGTGGGAGCGAACGGGGCGGCGGGCGATTATTTTTATACTGCCAATGCCTCCACTGGCTCGGATTCCTACACTCTCACTTACGGAAACCTACTAGCAGGAAGTGCGGTGAGTCTTGATCTCCTGGCTTCCCGCGATAGTAACTCAGCCTTGGGTTTTTACGATTACTCCTTAGATGGGGGCATCACTTGGTCGGGTTTTAATGTCTATAACCCGAATGGGACCCTGGCGACGGGTAAATGGGATGGCGTGGACACGCTTGGAGAAGTCTTTTTAATGAATGGCGACGGCCATGATAACCATTTGTATATGAGCATGAGTGGCACCCTGGGGGCTGGTGTGACAGATCTTATGGTGCGGGTCACAGACGGAAATACCAACCAAGGCACATTTAGCGGGATGAATGCTCTCCGCTTGACGGCCACCCCGGCTCCCGAACCTAGCGTCTTCTCAGCTCTGGTTCTCGGACTGGGCTTGATGTGCCGCCGCAAGCGAAGCGCCAAAATTTGATCAGGCGGCGTGAGTTTCTCGCACTATCCCTGAAACACGGGAGGCTGGGTTGACGCTCCGCATGATGGGGAGGTTTTGGTTTTTTGCAAAATCTCTTCGTTTTGTGCGTAATGTGAGGTCGTATGCTTTTCCGCTTCTTTTGCCTTTTGCTGGCCGGCGCTGCCGCTGCCGAGCAGCTCCCGATTGAGGCGCGGTATTTTTTAGAAGACCATTGCTACGATTGTCACGACTCCGCGAGTGCGAAAGGCGGGCTGAACATGGAGGCGCTGGACTTCCAAGTTGGCAAAGAGGAGAATTTAGAAGCGTGGACGCACATTTATGACCGCTTGCAGGCGGGCGAAATGCCACCCAAAAGAAAAGAGCAACCGAAGGCAGATGACAAAGCGGCCTTTCTCAAGGCGCTCGCCGCTCCTTTGATCAAAACTGACGAACAACGGCTCGCTCAACACGGCCGGGGATCACTGCGGCGCCTGAACCGCTATGAATACGAGAACACCTTGCGTGAGGTCTTGCAGGCTCCCTGGTTGCAGGTCGCGGATCGCTTGCCGGTGGATGGCAGCAAGCACTTTTTCCAGAAGTCGGGCGAGCAACTCGATATCTCGCACGTCCAGATGGAGGCTTATTTAAAGACCTCGCGGCACGCCCTGGAACTCGCCGTGCAAGCGGCAGCCCACCCGAGTGAGAAAAAGAAATTTTACGCCCGGGAGGAAAAGCGGATGGTGACGGATTTTCGCTACCGCTTCGGGCAAAAATCAGCGACCCGGGCCTCGATCCCCATGATCGAGTGGGAGGCGCAGCCTGAGGTGATTCGCGGTCATGAACCAGTCACCGTTGGGGCGAAAAATCCGGAAATCCGCGAGAAGGAAGCCATCGGCTTTGTGTGTGGAACTTACACTGCGACAACGAAATATGATTTTCTTCGCATGAATGTGCCCACCGACGGGCGCTATCGCTTGCGCCTGAAGTCGTACTCCTTCATGGCCGGTCCGAATGGCGCGAGTGGGGGTGATGATCATGGTTTGACCGGTGGGGGACGAGCCTGGTGGCGCCCCGATCGCAAGGTCGTTTTCCGCTCGAAGCGCAGCGAGCCGGTCACGCTCTACGCACTCTCCGCAAGCGGTGATAGTCGTTGGCTGACGACCTACGATGCCCAGCCCGAACCGCATGTGATCGAACGCGAAGTCTTCTTGAAAAAAGGGGAGGATATCCGTCCAGACGCAACCCGCCTTGTGCGCACCCGACCCGGTTGGCGGGGAAATCCCAATGCCACGAAAGAGGGTGTGCCGGGCTTGGCTCTTAACTGGTTAGAGGTCGAGGGGCCTTTGCATGAATCCTGGCCACCGCCGAGTTATCAGGCTCTGTTTGGCGAGCAGGAGTTTGCGGTGAAGGAAGGGGAGGTCGTGGTCAAGGAAACGGCAGCCGATCAGCTCATCCAGCGTTTCATGCAGCGCGCATTCCAGCGTGAGGTGAGCAAAGAGGAAGTGGCGAGATACCTCGCGATTTACCAAAAAGCGCGGAAGCTGGGCGAGGATTTCACGGCAGCGATGCTGACCACTTATTCGGCTGTTCTGTGCGATCCCGATTTCCTTTTCCTGCAGCCCGAAGGGGCGGAATTAAAGCGACGGGATCTTGCCCACCGCTTGTCCTACTTTTTGTGGAATGGCCCGCCTGATGCGGAGCTCTTGGAGGCCGCGAACCCCCTGGCGCAGACCGAGCGGATGCTGTCCGATCCACGGGCGAAGCGCTTTGAGACGGCGTTTTTGGACTCCTGGCTCGATTTGGCTCAGATCAATCGCGACACCCCCGATTCGGAGCTTTACCCCGATTATTACCTCGATGACTGGCTCACAGAGTCGTCTTGGCAAGAAACGCAGCACTATTTCCACCATCTCATCGCCGAGAACCGTCCCGTGCGCGAGTTGATCGATAGCGACTACGCGTTTGTCAACGAGCGCCTGGCACGGCATTACGATCTGGAAGTTTTTGAAGGCGTGGAGCCGCGCAAGGTCAAGCTCCCCGCCGACTCGCCCCGTGGCGGTTTGCTCACGCAGGCCAGTGTTTTGCGCGTGACGGCCAATGGCACCACGACCTCGCCTATCCTGCGTGGCGTTTGGATCGTTGAGCGTCTCCTGGGAGTGGAAATCCCGCCGCCGCCTTCAGGCATCGAGGCCATCGAGCCGGACACCCGGGGTGCGACCACGATTCGCGAGCAATTGACGCTGCACAGCAGTTCGGAATCCTGCAAGGCCTGCCACGCTAAGTTCGATCCGGCGGGATTCGCCCTCGAAAGCTTCGACGTCGCGGGGGCTTGGCGGGAGAGATACCGAGCCATTTGCAAAAAGGGAATAGCGGTCGAAGGCATCGGCCACAACGGGCATCTTTTTAAATTCAAATTAGCCCAAGAGGTCGATTCCGCAGGCCAGATCTCCGGCGGCCGGGAATTCGAAGATGTGCGCGGGTTCAAAGAACTTTTGCTAAAAGATCGGAAGAG
>JBNNED010000401.1:0-7358 GCA_050285825.1 Verrucomicrobiales bacterium
GTTACTATGGGGCATGGCGAGTCAGTTGATGCTTTGGGATACTGAGGTGCGGCAGACCGGCCCGGGGCGGGCACTGGTGGTGCTCGGGCTGCCGGACACGCAAGGCGGGCGGTGGACGCTCTACCGCCTGGCGCGAGTGGGGCTGATCAAGGGCTGGAAGCCGGGCAAGGTGGAGGTGCGGAGAGATGGGCGGTGGATAAAGGGCTGTTGAGCGTGGCGCAAGCGGATGCCCACCTCTGTATCGCCTCGAAGGTGCTCAAATGGCAGTTTGTCGACATTGATGGCAGCAATTTCTGCGGCGAGCAAGTCGGTCAGCTTCGGGAGAACTTGGTTTGCAAGGTTCTCTTCGATGTCGAGGCCGTAGGGAAGGTAAGCGACATCCTTCTCGGCTGTGACGTAAGCTCGAGCGCATCGCGAGTCGAATACCGATATCTTGGAAAGGAGTTCTGGAGATGTTGAATCCCGCCCCAAACGACTTCCTCTGAACCTCCAGCTACTTTGAGGTCGAACTTTGCTGTGGGTATCTTCCCCGTGGCACTTTGATCATGAGCATTCGGGTGAATAGGATCTGACTGATCCCTCGCACGGCAGGCGCGTTTCATTACCCGCGCATAGCCAGATTTACCGGAGCCATTCCCCCGTAAATAACTGTCATCCCGGACTCTGTGAACTTCAGTGTGTGATCGCTGGGAATACGGTTGACGTTTCGAGTTCACGCAGCGCCAAAAGAACGACATTTTCACCGACAACCGTTTCAGTAGGCAGGTGTTCCGTCGCGAGTGGGCACGCGGCCAAATCTGAATCCACCTCAATCCCGCTTTCCTTCTTCAAAAGAGCGTAGAGTTCTGAATGGTCAGTGTCTGAAAGACCGCTCTCATTCAGCAGCAATCGGCGAGCAGCGTCGCGCTGCCAGTTCGGTAGCGTTTCAGTCCATTTTAGGATGTCGTTGAGTAAGCCCATTCAATTGTTCGGGTTGGAAAATTTAATTTTGTGAACGCGGGTCTTCGCTGTCGTCTGCTCGTGAAGGAGGGTGCGGATGAGTTCTTGAAGTTTGTCGCGCTCGCGCTTCTCCTCGTGGTCGAAGAACTTGCCCCGGTTGCGGAGGTGCTCGACGAAGTCCCGGTTGCCGTAGATGTCGGTGTGGAGATGGCAGAATTGACCGAGTAGGGCGCCCTCGGCGTCAATGTAGCGCGGGTTGAATTCCCGCACCTTGGCGTCGAGCAGGTCGTCGAAGAAGAGGGAGCGGTTTCTTGCCCCGACAGAGTCGGCAGTCGAAGACGGGTTGGCGCGGTCGGCGGGCGGGGCGTCGGGATCAAAGCCACGCCGCTGATCGGCTTCCTCGCGAGACACAAGCGTCCACCCGATGGACTCGGCGTATGCGAGGATCCTGGCTTGGACGGTTTTGTGTTCTCCGGGGGTGATCATATGATCACATCGTTTGCTGAACGTCTTTTAGCACTCCGCATTCGAATGCGTTGAGACCACATTCGGTTCCGCTCGCGTCCCGAATTTGAGCGATTGCTGTATCTAAGTCTTCGCTTAAGTCGAAATGCTGTCCAATCTTCTCCCCAATCTGAAGTGGTAGTCCATACTCTTCCAGTGCTACCAATGTTGGATTCCTGAACAACTGTTCAACTCTGGCAGCGAAGAAGGAGTAGTTTCCGGACTGACCAAACTTTTCCCCTAGCACGTGAGCTTGGATACGCCAAAGTGACATAAGCAATCGAGGAAACTCAAATCCTGCCCAATTGCGATCAAACCTGAGAACTCGCTCGACAGCTTCGTCTGCTGACTCTGCTTGGAACTTCCCAGGCTTCAACTCTTCTAATACACGCGACTTGACATCAAAATTCTGCCGAAGGTTCCAAATCTTAAAGGTTAGTTGGCTCGCTGACAATATGCCGTTTCTTTTTGGAGAGAAAGCCTGCCACATTAATTCTACTGCAAACTTCAACTCCTCGTATGTCGGCATCGATCTCCACATTAATTTGGAAGCTATTGAACGAGAGAAGCCGCCAATCTTCTTTGCTAGCTCGATCTGCGCAAGCGGATCTAACGTCGAATTTTTTCGAATGATCTCCACCGGCAGAAAGTTTTGCTCGTAGATTTCTTGCATGCGTTCTTTCGACTCAGCCGAGAGATCCCCAGAATCCAGCTGAACCAACAAACTGTCAGGCACATCTGAATCCTGAGTTACTGATGGGAAATCAACAAACGGCAGCTCTTCTTTTGGAGGAGGATGGAACAGAAATACTCTGCCAACAAAGTGCTCGAACATCCGACCAGATCGCCCCTTAATATTATTAAAAGTAAAGAAGTCAAACTCATTACGATTGATCACGTGGTCAAATATAATTACGTTCTTCGCACAAGTGTTTACTCCTTCTATCAACGTCGACGTGCAAATAAGGAACTGTAGTTTTCCTTCGTTGAACGAATGCACGCTTAGTTGGCCAAGAGACCTCGGCAGCCTTCCATGATGCAATCCTATTCCTTTTTTGATTGCGTGGGAGTAGACCCAATCCTCGTGAAAATGGGCGCCCGTCCACTCGGCTGCCTCTTTCATTTCTTCAGAATCAGTTCCAAGTCCTGCTCCTAGAAGTGCATTGGCAACTTCGTTCACCCGTTTCGGAGATCGGCAAAAAATTAGTGTCGGTTCGTTAAGTTCTGCGCAAATCTCGACGAGTTTTGTCAATTCGTCTTCCCACTGGAAAACATTCACCACGTCACTGGCTACTGTCGCGAATTTTGTTGGAATAAAATAGCAGGGTAATTTGGCCTCAAGCCCTTCGGGAATGGCTTTAATGCTCGGCCCGAGAAGATAGAATTGCCCTTGTCCCCTTGCGAGACTGTAAAAAGCTTGGTTGAGTGCCACCATTCTATCTGAGTTATCAACTCCCATTGCGCCCATCTTGTAGAATTCGTCGATTACGAAGAAATCGATTTTTGGTAGCTTCTCATACGCATTCAATCGCTCTGCGGTAAATACGAATAGGTTTCGCTCGCCTGGCGACTGAGACAGCTGTGAAACAACTTTGAATTGATTCAAAAACGAAGACAGCCGTCTTCTAGTCTCATCAATCAGTGCGATCGTCGGAACAATAATGGCTAGGTTGTTGTATTTTCCCGATGCGATTACAGTATCGATAATTCTGCTCTTTCCGAAGCTTGTCGGCGCACTAAGAATCACATTCTCACCTTCCATTAAACGCCGGTAAACTTCAGCCTGAACGCGGTGAAAAACGAACTTTGATTCGTGGTTCGGCTTGTGAAAATCAAACGCGATTGTGTCGCGAAGATTCAACTCTTCTCGAGAAAGATATGGGAATAATCCCACTTCTCGAGTCAGCCCATCGAGTATTTCTGAAAGTTCCCCAAATTGCTTTCGATGTTCGAGTGCACGCAGCACCAAATCACGCCCGAGCTCTTCGGTGTCAGGATTATTGACGTAGCTAGCTATTCCTTGGAGTATTTCAAAAGCGTCATTCTCAATCCCTTCAGGATCGCTCAACACCTTCTTGATCTCGTCAGCTTTCATCGGTCTTGCCAGGTTCTAAGGTTTTCATCAAGGGCCTCGATAAGCGCCTTCTTGACTTGTAATGGGAGGAGAAAAAGCCGGACTGTTAATCCGTCAGGGAGCGCAATCTCGCTTAGTTTCTCCATGAATCTCGCGTGATGAAGCCTCAATTCGTCTTCGAATGCGCTACAATATGCAGAACTGCAATTATCGTGTTCCGCGAGGCAAGTGCTCTCATACGTGAGCAATACAGGAATGCAGACCCGTTTGAAGACGACATCCAGAGATGTATTTGAGGACAGGAGCTTCTGTAGCTGTGCCGCATGCTCCGAAGCGTCGTCGATCTTTCCTTTGATCCACAAGAATTCATCTTTGAGGTAATCTCGCTGAGTGTGATCCTCAATTTCGACAACGACATCGCGAATCGCCGCATTGATGTCCTTGTAGAATTTCACTTCACCAATCCAGAGTTCCATGTCGTCGGGCGGACCCACAACGTGGACAGCATCGAAGCCTTTGACTGTATCATTGGCTGAGGTCTTGTAGTAAATCTTTGAGATTGCAGGCTCTGAATTAAAAACGGTTCGAACTGCGGCGTGAAGAAACAACTCACCGAATTCTCCCCTGTTCTGAAATTTCTCCGAGTCGTAGATTTTTCGCGCACCTTCTCTCATTAGCCGCACCATGTTACCCGGACTGACAGATGCTAACTCTGAGCTTGTTAGGGCGAAGTCTGGCAACCATTCCATCATGTGAGCCGCGAACTCCTTGGCTCTCCATTCCTTAATTTCGTAGCCAACACAAAGCCCGGTCAAGGAGGGGTCTAATTGAAGATCGTGAACACGAATTTCCCAAAACGGGTCGGGGTGTGGTGTGGGGCTATATGTCATTGTGTTTCGAGAAAGAGATTAGTTTTCACGAGTTGAACTCTAACTCATGAACGCGGGTCTTCGCGGTCATCAGTTCGTGAAGGAGGTGGTAGCGAAGGAGCTTGTGCTCGGCCTTGGCGAGAGGCGGAGGATATTTTGCGCGAGCCAATTTCGGAGGCAATGCTGTCTGGATCGTCGTCGAAGACATCGCAGAGGCGCTTGGTGAAGATGAGCGGGAGGATCAAGTCCTTGTATTTCGATGCGTCCTTGGCTCCACGAATCGAGCACGCAACATCCCAAATCCAGAATTCGAGGGATTTGTCCTTAAGCTCGGCGGCCGTTTTGGCGGAGCGTGGGCGGGTGGTCTTCTTTTTAGCGGCAGGCATAAAGGCGTTGGTAAGAACACTATGGGCAACTGAAAAAATGTTAAGAAGAAAATCAAATGAGAAACTGAGCGCGCATTGTAACGCGTCGAAACCTCTGGACAGTTTTGTGTCAAAACCTCTGAACGGGTTAGCGGCGGGTGTGACGCAGGGCCTCGGTGATCCAGTAGCGGCCCTCGCCGCAGGGCAGACACACACGCGCGGCACCCTCGAAGGATAGCCGCCGCCTATCGGACAGACGAAATGGCGAGCGGAATCCGCGACGGCCGGCAGGAACGGGGATGACAGTCAGGTGATGGCGCTTTTTCATTCTTCTGCTTGGAAGATGTCGAAGCCGGCTTGCGGGAACTTTGGGGTGCCGAAAGGCGCACGGTAGCACTCGATGACGACATTCTTTATTTCGATGCGTCCCTCTTCTTCAGGAGCTTCGACCAGGTGCCAATCCGAAGGCACCGGCGTGCCGCCTCCGTCTGGGTTCCCCGGCCACTCCCAACTGTGCGACAATAACATAGGGGCTCGGTGGCGGGTCTTCGCCCACCACGGGTTCCGCGTCCCAGCCCGTTGGATAGGTGATAAGCTCAGGCTGAAAGGTCACTGGCGTTCCCAGGGCGAGGCAGGGAAGCCAGGCATGCAAGCGAGTGGTGATGACGTGGCTACTCATGGCCATCAAGCGCAGCTGATACACCCCCAAGAGAGCCTTTCCACTGGCGGCAAGGTCGGGAGCGCCGGTTGTTGGTGCGTCATAACCCGGAAGCCCTCCGGTGCCGGGGCGTCGATGGCAAAGCGTCTGTCCAATTTTGATTTTACCGGAAATTCTTTTTTCCCGGTTTCCGCGAGAGTCAGGGTGACGCAGCCGCCGAACTCCGCATCGATGCCGAGGGCGCGGATGAAATCCCGCGTGACCAAATCCCTCGCCATCGCCGGGAAGCCCTGGAGCCGCACCATGTCCGCAAGCCAGCGGCGGAGGTGCGGCTGGGCAAATTCCTCCCGCCGGGCGGGCGTCAGATGCAGGCCGATGATGAGGCATTGGCAAGCAGGCGCACGCCCCCACCGGCGGTGACCATGCCAGCCGAAAAGCGGAATCAGCGCATCCGCCGGCCAGCTCTCCGGCGCATCTCTCTCGACGAGCTCGTCAACCCCCCAAAGGATGGAGGCGGCGGCGCACTGGACATCATCACCGAGGTTCGTGGTTTGCCCCGCAAGTGGCAGGTGGGTGGGCTGGAGCTCACGCCAAGGGGCGGATTCGATTTGGAATGGAAAGCTCATTTGGCGAGGGCGGTGAGGAATTTGGAAAGGTGCGGGCTCTCCCCATGCCAGCCCCGTGAGCTCAGGCCGACAAGGCGGACTTCTCCATCGATGAGCGTGAACCAAGGCTTTCCGGAATCCCCGGCGCGGAGCTCGTTCGTGCCGGTCTTCATGGCCTCCCTCTCCGGCGTGGGCTCATAGCTGGCGGCGGCGCGCAGGCGGGGCGAGCCTGCTTCCGTAATGCGGGAAGCCAGCGGTGGGCGATCCAGGCGGATGATGGTAATGTCCATCCCGCGCCGTGCCGGGGTGATAGGAATGATGGTGTGCCGCGTGAGGTCAAGCGGTCGGTCCAGGTGGAGGATGACGAGGTCTGCATAAAAAACAGCGTTACAGCACCACGCTCTGCGACTTGAAAAATCACCGTATCTTCGACATCAGGCCCGGGCGCAGCAACGAGGATCTCGCCGCATACCTCTCCGCTTTGCGTGGTCGTGACAAGGTGCGCGTGGTCTGTATCGACCTCGCGAGCCCCTACCGCAGGCTCATCCGCCGCTTCTTTCCTAAGGCTAAAATCGTCGCTGACCGCTTCCACGTCGTGCGTGTGATCTCCCATCATTTCATGAAACTCGCCCGAGCCCTCGCCCCTCAGTTCAAAAACCACCGGGGCGGCCTCGCCGCCATGCGCAAGCGCCCTTCGCGGCTCACTCCAGTGCAACAAGACAAGCTCCGGGAGCTCTTTCGCCAACACCCCGCCCTCAAACAAATCCACACCCAAATGCACCAACTGCGCCGTTTCATGAACCAAAAACGCCAAAAACAAAACCCAATGCCAAGCGCACGCCCGCGTCTTCTTCCGGCACATTCGCCAACACCAGGACAGCGGGTTCAAACCCTTACAAACGCTTGCTAAGACCCTGCTGGATTGGCAGGAACCCATCCCTGCATGTGGCGATTTACCAAGAACAACGGGATCACCGAAGGCTTTCACCGGAAAATGAAACTCATCCAACGTCGCGCCTACGGCTTTAGAAACTTTGAAAATTACCGCCTGCGCGTCATCGCCCAATGCGGCTAAACTCACACCAAAAATCAAAAAAATGCCTGTCCTCAAACTTTGGCGTAGACCCGCAAAGAGCTCAAGGGTGAGCCAATTGAAGCCAGTTCAGGACAGTGTCTGCTGGCCAGCCCGTGGCCAACCAGAAAATCTCGAACTACAAAAAAGGAGTTACAATTTCTCGTAACTCCTTTATTTTAAAGCTGGTGGGCAGGGCTGGATTCGAACCAGCGTACACTTACGTGAGCAGATTTACAGTCTGCCGCCTTTAACCACTCGGCCACCTACCC
>JBNNED010000402.1:0-13576 GCA_050285825.1 Verrucomicrobiales bacterium
CGCGAACTCGAACAACTCGCGGCCACCCTTCCCCTCCCCGCCGACTGCGAACTCGCCGTCCTCGCCCTCGAACCCCAGAGCGGTGACATCCTCGCCATCCTCGGCGAACGCTCCCCGCTCGCTCACGGCTTCAACCACGCCCTCGACGCCCGCCGCGGCCTCGGCCCCCTCATCGAGCCCTTCCTCCACACCTGCGCCCGCGAAGCCCACCGCCTCCCCCTCCCCGATAACCTCCCCGCCACTGGTCGCCAAATCGGCGAAGAAAAAGCCCTCTCTCTCCTCAAGCGCTTCGGTCTCTCCGGCCCCTTCGGCAGCGGAGACGACCTCTACCGCGGCACCCTCAGCACCACCCCCCTCGAGCTCGCCACCGCCGCCGCCACCCTCGCCAACCACGGCCGCCGACCCCACACCCGCTTCATCACCCACATCGAAGCCGACGCCCAGCGCATCTTCACCGGCCCTACCGAGCACTACCCCGCCTTCTCCGCCAATTCCTGCGCCCTCACCGAGCTCTCCCCCTTCTACCACGGGCAATCCCCGGGAAAACTCGACTTCTGGGCCCTCTCTCTCTCCCGCGAACGCGTCATCGTCTTCTGGGCCGGCTTCGACCAACCACAAGCCTTCTCTCTCACCCCCGACGCCATCAACATCATCCGCCAAACCCTCACCCGTTGAGTCAGTTTTTCGGTTTTTCGGTTTTTCGGGACTTCAGGGCTTCAGGAACCTCTACAACAGCCAAGCGGGAGCTTGGCGTTCCTTCTTCCCACTTCCACATTCCACATTCCCCTCACTGCCAACTCCGCCAGGCCCGCTCGAAGCGACGCTCCAGCTTCCGGTCCCGCCCCCGTCGCCCGTAAACCCGACCGTAGTGGTAGGCCAAAAACTCCCGTCCCTCGGCCGGTTCCAGCCCTTCTTCCCGTAAATAGGCCAAATGCCCCCGCAGGGTCCGCCCCACCGGCATGGCCACCCCCTTCGCCCGACAAGCCTCCTGAAAACGCTGTAAATAACCCGGCCGCGCCGCACCCCGCCCCTTCGTCATCGATCCGGCTCCTTCCTCGTCAGCCGACCCCCGCCGCCACCACAGCAAGAAGGCCAAGGCAACAGCCGAGACCGCTCCCACCCAGCTGATGACCCGCACCAAAAAACCCAAATCTCCCTCCCCCCTCATCGTCCCCTCCGCCCCCTCGCCGTCTCCCTGCCACGGACTGCGCGGTGCCTCCTCTTCCTGCGGCGCGATGCGCGTTTCCGCCGTCTCCGCGCCCACCGGAGTGGCATCAAAAATCACCCAGCCGTAACCCTCCAGCAGCACCTCCGTCCACGCATGGGCCTCACGACCCCGAAAAACAAAGAAATTCTGGCCCGCGAAATAATACCCGCCGCTCCAGCCATAAGCCACCCGCGCCGGAATCCCCGCCGCCCGACACATCAGCGCCGCCGCCGTCGCAAACAACTCGCAATGCCCCCGCCGTTCCTCCAGGAGAAAATTCTCCAGGGGATCCAGATCCCGCTCGTTCGTGATTTCCAGCGAATACGTGCAGCGTTCCTGTAGCGCCTTTCTGATCTGATGCAGCGTCAGCACCGTCGAACCCCGCGTCGCTGCCGCCGCCTCCAGAACGGCATCCTTGACCCGCCCCGCCTCCGGCAACTGCAAATAGACCGCGTCCGCCGCTTTCTCCGGTCGCAAATCCAAGGTCCGCACGTTCTCCACCGTCAGCAGTTGGTCAAAATTCATGACCTCCGACTCCAATGCATAGCGGTAGCCCCCCGCCCCCTCCGTCAAAGGCGGCAGCCGATAGCCCCCCGGCATGATCTCCCGCAGCGAACTCACCCCCGCCGCCCGCAAACCCGGCATCGCCAGTAAAAAATTCCGCCCCGCCGGTCGCTCCGCGTGCGCCACCTCATAGACCACCGGATTCCCTCCCATCTCGACCCCCGGCACGCGCACCACCCCCTCTTCCGCCCGATGCATGACCGGCTCGAAGGGCCTCGGCGACCACTCCGCCGCCGCATAGCGTGCCAGCGCAAAGCTCCGTAAATAAATGCGTTCCGCCAAGAGCCGCGCGCCCGTCGATTCCGAATCCGGGTAAAGATAAACCTCCGGTCGATTCGAAGGACGCGCGTCGAGTCGCCGATGCAGCGAGCGCCTCCCCGCCTCTCCCCACAGCCAATTCCCGCTCACCGCCCCCCCCGTCTCCTCTCCCTCGCCCGCCCCCGATTCCTCGCTCGCCTCCACCCGTTCCGGATGAATCAATTCGTCAAAATCCGTCGTCCACGCCCGCGCCCTCTCCGGCACGCTGGCGAAAAACAACAAAAACACACTCTCCACGAGCAGAGCCGCCGCGCCGAAAATCGCGTAATCCAGCCAACACGGTTTCCGATCCGCCCGCGCCCGACCACCCGCCTGACCCGCTTCCCGCCAGCCCCACCAAGCCACAGCCAGAACGAGGGCCGACACCGCCAGGCTCACGCGCAAGGCCGGATGCCACGCCTCCGGTCGACCGCTCAGCAGAAGATAAGCGAGAAAAATCGAGACCAGCAGAGCCAAACTACGCACGCCGCCAAGCTAGCCCCGGCTGCGGGTTTTGACAACTCCCCATCTCGTCTGGCGCGGGGCAGTGAGCCTCAAGCTTCCGCGCCGCCTTCCGCAGACTCTTTTTTCTCTTCCTGCGGCTCCTCAGCTGTCACTTCCGGCGTCGCTTCCGCCTCAGCGCTGGTTTCACTTTCCGCGACTGCTTCCTCTTTTTCCGAAGCTGCTTCTTTTTCCTCTTTCTTCGCCTCTTTTTCCGGCGCTTCGCTCGCTTTCTCTTCTTTGGCCGCGACCTGCTCCTGCGGCTGCCCTTTTTTGGACAGGTGGAGGGTCATATCCGAAAGGAAGATGGCGAATCCTTGATTCAACAACCAGTGCAGGTCGTGGAACCACTTGTGCTTCACCTCATCCGTGGCGTCTTCCGGCAAGACTTCTTTCCAAAGTTCCGCCAGGGCCGCTCCGCTGTTCTTGCCCAACCAGTCGATGATCCGTCGCGGACGCTCGGCCAGCTCGGACACATCAGGGATGGCGTGCGGACGCGAGGGCCCCGCCTTGAGCTTTTTCTTCCATTTGTAAACGGCAACGTGCCGCCCCGAAAGCTGGCGACAGAGCACCGGCGTGAGTTTCCCCGGATAGCGGCGTTCTTCCGCCACGGTGTTTTTCAGAATCGTCAGGAGACCCGGCGACAGGAGATTCCCCTTGATATCGCCCGGCACCCAGGCGCGTTCCAAGCTCACGAAAACCTGGTCAAAATGGGTCTTCAGGAAGTGCGCCTCGACCTCTTTTTCGTCCAACAAGTCGTCCGCCTTCACTTCCTCTGCAGCTGTAGCTTCTGCTGCGACAACTTCCTCGGAGCTTTCCTCCACCGTCACTTCCGCAGCCGCCTCAGCACTCTCCTCCACCGCATTTTCAGCAGAGACGCCCTCCTCGCTCGCCGCCGCGCTCTCCTCCGGCGCCGCCGCGCTTTCCGCTCCGGTCGCAACCGCTTCCGGCTCTTCCTGCGGAACTTCTTGAGCTTCCGGAGTCTCTTCCGCGCCAGCCGCTTTCTCCTCCGCCGTCAACGGACGCCACTTCGTGACCGTTTTCATGCTCTCAATCCACGCTTCCACCGCTTCCTCGCCATGCTCCATGACGACTTTCGCGCGGAAACGATCCAAGTCCATGTGGCTGAAGCGCTCACGATGGAGTTTCGCCAAATTCGCCTGATAGGCATGGTAGTTCGGCGGCCCGAGCAAGACCCCGCTGATGCCACACTTCGCGACCGACTGGAAGCTCCCCTTCGGGGCTTCTCCCTCGGTCTTGACCTCTGCGTAGAACTCGCCACGCCACTCCGCCTTGGCCAGGTGGCTCAGGGCTTCGTCCCGACTCAGCCACAGCGAGTTATCCTTCACACAACGGAGGAATTTTCCTTTGTCGTGCTGGAAGTTCACCTGGTAGCGATCCCGCGACTGCAATAAAAACTTCGCCAAATCAAAGACCGAGTACGTACGTCCCGTCCCTTTGATCTCCTTCGCCAGTTTATCGAGGCTCTCCTCGACCGGCATGACGTGTCCACTCACGCCTTCCGGCGCCGCCACTTCCTCGCGACGCGGCCCCCGGCGCTCTCCTCCCCGGCCACCACCACCGCCCCGGCGCTCCTGGCGAGCGCCTCCGTCCCGGCCACCGCCCTGGCGACGTCCGCCTCCCCGCTGACCACCTTCCCGGCGACCACCACCCCGGCGCTCTCCGCCGTCCCGATCCGCGCGGTCTCCCCGCTTCTTGAATCTCTCCACCGACTTCGACTCCTTGTCCGAACGCGCCCAAGCGGGCCCGAAATTCAAACCGGACAAATCCAAAGCATTGCTCTCTTCCTCGGGCGATTTATTCTCCTCACTCATGGGCTGGGCAGGGGCTTAGCACAGAAGCCCCCCCTTTGGGAAGCGACAAGCCCCGTTTTTTAGGGAAAAATGACGAATTTACCGTCGCAGCTCCCCTCATCGCAGCTCTGATTTCTTCAGGCGACGGCACTCAAGCGCGGAAAGCCACTTCCGAACCACTGGCAGCGCATCATGCCTTGACGCGCCGAAAATTCTAACAAGGTAAGCACCCGCATCCCCCACTCACACACCGATCCTTCAGCTCCGGCGACGTCTGACGCCGATCAAAGCCCCCATCACTAACAATCCCAAGGCTCCGGGTTCCGGCACCACACGAATCGCCGCCGCTCCCAACAGGACATGCGAACTGTTCGCTGTGCCATCATCTTCCAGAGCATAGCTCAGACTCAACACGTCCATCGGGGCGTCCGGCGTCACGTGAAATGTGTAGAGGGCTGTCCGTTTTGGCGAGAATCCACTCGTTCCCGGATCCCAGCTATCATTCAAAGTTTCAGCTCCAAGACTGAGACTGAGATCAGCATCCCCATTATAGACTCCTAGCCATACCGATACTTCGTAAGTCTCCAATGTCGGCAAAACGAAATTTAAATTCACGCCCGCTCCGTCACTATCAAGATCCGCATTAAAAATGCCCACCACATTCGCCACCCCTCCTACAAGGTCATTCGTGCCATCAGTCCAAGAAAAATCCGCCTTTGTCGTAGCTCCCGAACTCGTTCCACGTAAAGTTCCATCTCCTGCGACCGCCGTTAGGTTCTGGATGATTGTCGAGGCGAGCCGCTCATCGGATGGAGCGAGCGTGGCACTGGTCGTATCGGAGGCAATATCCCAAACCGCCCAGTCAGCCGAACCCATCGCAGAAATATCGTATGCCCCCGTCGCTTCCGCCACCTCGGTGCGGGAAAAATTACTGATAATCGCTCCAGATGCCACTGACGACAGCAACAGGACGGGCGCTGCGCAAAAAACGAACTCTCTTTTCATAAGAGAACCCATTAACAACTCGCCCATGTCGTGTCAAGTTCAAAGCTTATCCCATCGGGTAGAGAATTTCCCGGCTCACCTCGTCGATACGACGCAAGGTCTCGGCATCCAAGGTCACCTCTGCGGCCGCCAGCACTGGTTTGAGCTGTGAGACATGGCTCGCTCCGATGATCGTCGAAGCCACGAAATCATGCTGTTTGCTCCAGGCCGTCGCCAAAGTCAGCACATCCATGCCCAGCTCGCTCGCAATGGCCATGAAGCGCTTGGTCGAAGCGATACTACGTTCATTGACAAAGCGTTCCGCCATGGCCTTCTGCCGAGCCCCGCCCGTGCGGAGATAATCCGTGAAACGCGCGCCATCCGGCACGCCATCGTTATACTTGCCACTCAAAACCCCGCCCGCCAAGGGGCTGTAAGGCAGCAAACTCACGCCTTCCCGCCGACAGCACTCCGCCAGCTCGTCTTCGAAGCGACGGTTGTTCAGCGAGAAGTTGTTCTGAATCGTGTCGTAACGCGCCAGACCGTGCAGCTCACTCGTCGCCAAGCTCTTCATCAAACCGTAAGCATCTTCGTTACTCACCCCGATGGTCCGCACCTTCCCCTCCCGCACCAGCTCGTCCAGCGCCTCCAGCGTGTCCTCCGGTCGCATCCCGTGATCCGGCCAATGCACCTGGTAAAGATCGATATAATCCGTCCCCAAACGCCGCAAAGTCCCCTCGATGGCCCGCCGGATGTGATGCCGGTCGATCGCGGCCTTGCCATCGCGCACCGGCGGATTGAACCATCCGTGCGCCGGCCCTACGACCTTGCTCGCGATGATGAGAGAATCCCGCGAACGCCCCTTGAGCCACTCACCCACGATCTTCTCCGTGTTCCCGGCCAGCTCTTTCTCGGGCGGCACCGGATAAATCTCCGCCGTATCAAAAAAATCAACCCCCGCCTCCACCGCCGCATCCATGATAGCAAAAGCCTCTTCTTTCGTCGCCTGTGTCCCGAAGGTCATCGTGCCCAGGCAAATCTCGCTCACGACCATCCCGCTCCGACCCAATCTTCGTTGTTTCATAGCATCAACAAGCCACAGCTCCCCCCAAAAGCAAGCCCTGAAACGTCACAAATCAGACTTCCAGATGCCGGACTTCAGCTAGCGCTCCGGCTCAACGGTCCATGGCCTGCTGACGGCTCTCCGGGGTCAATTTGGCCAGGGGATAGGCTACCAACTTGCCATCTTCCATCCGGAGATAAACCTGATCCACGTCCACCCGTACCAGAGCCGCGCGAATCGTCTGGCCCTGCGTGTTCGTCCACGATTTCAAATCACCCGACATCTCCGCGCTCTTCGCCTCTTCTTTCTTGGGCGCTTCCTTTTCTTCTGCCACCGGACCGAGCTTCGCCTTCCCCGCCTCGACCGACTCCTCAAATTTCCGATTCCAGCGTTTTTCCTTCGCCATCGCCTTGTAATCGGTCCCCGCGACAAACTTCAGCTTCGTCGGCTCCACCACCGTGATACACGGCGTGAAATTCCCTCCTTTGCGCTGCTCGTTAATAGCCCACAACATCTCTTGGTTAGTCTCATCACCCCGAGCGCCATCCTCTACCACCATGACATAATCACGCTTCAGCTCGTCAAAGGCCTCATCCGTCGCCCACTGGCATTTCGGACAGCTCGACTCCGTGTCCGTCTCAATGTATACCAGCAATTTCCCCTCCGCCTTCGCCTGCGCGCGCGCCTCCTCAAGCTGAGCCGGAGAAAAGGCCCCGCGCGGCACTTTCGCGCCCATCACCACCGAGACCAGGGAGCACAACACAAGAGGGACAATCAATTTCATAGCAATTCCTGATTACGCCAAGGCAGCTCCGCTGTCAAGCCCTCAAAAATCGCCCGCCCGCCCCAGGAGATCCCCGACTCGTTAAAAGCCATTGCCGAAATCCCCTCGACCTGCTAATTCCAAGCCGCCATGGTTCAGGAAAGCCCCAAAGAAGTCCGCGTCTTCGCCCCCGCCACCGTCGCCAACGTCGCCTGCGGGTACGACGTCCTCGGCTTCGCCATCGACCAGCCCGGAGACGAAGTCATCGCCCGCCTCAGCAACGAACCCGGCCTGCGCATCACCAAAATCACCGGAGACGACGGCAAACTCCCGCTCGAACCCGAAAAAAACACCGCCGGTGTCGCCGCCCTCGACCTCCTCAAGCACCTCGGCATGCTCGATCGGGGCATCGAGATGGAAATTCACAAAAAAATGCCCTTCGGTTCCGGGCTCGGCTCCTCCGCGGCCTCCGCTGTCGCCGGTGCCTACGCCGTCAACTGCCTCATCGGCGAGCCCCTCACCAAAAAGCAACTTCTCCCCTTCGCCATGACCGGAGAAGCCTCCGCCGACGGAGCCTGGCACGCGGACAACGTCGGTCCCTGCCTCCTCGGCGGCATCGTCTTCATCCGCGACAACGAAGAACTCGACATCGCCTCCCTCCCCGTTCCCGGCAACCTCTGGGCAGCCGTCGTCCACCCCGACATCGAAATCCTCACCAAAGTCGCCCGCGGCATTCTCCCCAGCGAAATTCCCCTCGCCAACGTCACCCAGCAAATCGGCAACCTCGGCGGCCTCATCTGTGGCCTCATCCAAGAGGACTACGGCATGATTTCCCGCTCCGTCCACGACGTCATCGCCGAGCCCCGCCGCCAAAAACTCATCCCCGAATTTTACAAAGCAAAGCGCGCCGCCCTGGCCGCCGGAGCTCTCGGCTTCTCCATCTCCGGCGCCGGCCCCAGTGTCTTCGCCCTTTGTGAAGGTGAAAAATCCGCCCGCAAAGTCGGCAAAGCCGTGGCCAACGTCTTCACCGAAGTCAAACTCGGCAACCAACTCTACGTCTCCCCAATCAACACCCAAGGCGTCCGCCGCATCTGATAGGAACGCGGGTTTTAACCCGCCTTAGGCATCAACCGCAGAAACGGGAAGCAGGTAACATGCCCTTTGGGTGTCTCAACCCGCCTCCCTCATTCCCCCCACAGCGTCAACAAGACCCGCGTCTCCTTCGGCCGGTTGCTGTCGTAAAACGGATGATCCACATCCCGCTTGACCGAAATGCGCAGCGGCGTCTCCGCCGGCCACAAGCGCAACAGCCGCACGAAGTCATTTCGGCTCGTCACGCTATTGAGATACACCCCTTCACAAAACTCCAACTGATCCCCCTGCCGGAAACCCGCCTTCACCGCCGCCTCCGCCCGCTCCATACAACACACCAGTGGCATGGCCAGAATCTCAAAAGCGCGCTCTTCCTCCACCGAGATGTGCCAGCCCAAGTGACTGGCAAAACAGGAATCTCCCGGACCCGGGCCTTCTAAATTCTCCAAATCCTCCAAACGCAACAACAGCTCGTCCGCCCGTCCCCCCCACTCTCCACCCGCCTTCCGCACCTGCTCCAAGCCTCGCCGCACCGCTTCGGCCTCCTGAAACAGCAAACGCACCAAAGGAGCCCGATCCACCTCCGGCACTTCCTTCCCTTCCACGACGTAGCTCAACAAACGCGCCCGCTCCGCCTCCGCATCCTCCGGGGCCACCAGCGCCGCCGTCCACCCCGCCGGGAACCAGCCCAAGCCAGCCAGTAAGCGCGCACCTTCATCCCCCGCCCTGCGCACCTCGTCCTGATTTCCCCCTTCAATCACCTCCTCCTCCGCCGGCAACTCCGCAGGCAAATCCCCGATCTCCTGCAAGTAAGCCAAGGCCGCCTGTTTGAACTTCGCATCCTCCGGAAAACCTTCCCGGCGCAAGCGCGCCACCTCCGCGCGATCCTCCTCCGTCATCTTCTCCCGCACCAGCACCATCCGCTCTTCGATCTGCTTCTGCATCCCCCGATTCACCCGCTTCATCGCCCGCTCCGCCGCCAAGGTCGCCTTCGCCCGATCATACACCGGCGCCTCCTCATTCGCATAAAGCATCGCCAGGAAATAGGTCGGCGTGTAGCTCTTGCAATGATACAACCAAATAGCCTCCGCCGGTTTCACCATCTCTTCGGACCAACCCGACTCCTCGAAATTCGCCATGTAATAACGCGACAAAGCCTCGGCCGCCCGCATGAAATCCGGCCGCCTCTTCATAATCGACCGACACAAATCCGCCGCCTTCCGCACCATCTCACTGTCTTCCCCCGCCTCCATGCGATCAAAAATCTCGCTCGCCGCCATCGCCATCGTAAAATCATCCTTCAGTCCTGACTCCGTCAGCACGTAAAACAAGGCCCGCGCATCCCGGAAATCGCCCACCACCCGTTGCTGGATGTGAAAACGCCCGAAAAACATATCCTGCGCCAGATTCCAGCGCGCCCACACACTCCCTCCCTTCTCCGCCCGCAGCATGTAAGGCATCGCCTCGTTCAATTTCCCCTGGCGGGTCTTCACCATGCCCTCCACCAGCAATGCGTATGGAAAATTCATCGCCACCGCCTCCTTCACCAGCTCCGCCGAACGCTGTGATAACTCCTCATCCTCCAAATCGACCAAGCCCGGCACCCTGAAGGCCCCCTCATCCGCGGCGTATTGACGGCAGGCATTTTCATAAAAACCATACTCCATCACACAGCGGCGATGATACTCTCTGAACTTCTCGTAATCGATCTCCCCCAAACCACCGGTCTCGAACACCTGCCCGTAGGTCAAAGCCACCTGCCACACCCCCGCCCGCTCACACGCCGCCATCTCTGCCATGAAGCCCTCCTCCTCTTTCGGCACATAGCGCCCCTCCCACTTCGCCACCGCCCAGCGCCAGCGCGCCCATGGATGCCCCGACTCCGCCGCCTCCCCCAGCCCGAGCACCCGCTCCCGCTTCTGCGTCTCGTCAGCCGGACTGTGTAGAACCAGTGCCGCCGCAACCGCCTGCCCAAAAACCGACCCGCCGCGAGCAGCCTCGTCCGCCCGCCGCAAGGCCAACCCGACATCGCTCGACACGCCGGCCCGCCCCGTAAAACTGCAATAAGCCCACTCCGCCAGGGCATCGGCTTCCCCGGCCGCCACTCCCTTCGCCAGCTTCTCCGCCTCCCACGGCTGGCCATTCCACGCCCCCGGGGGAAATTCCGCCGCCCTCACGGATCCCGGCCACATCAACAAGTAAAGCAAACAGAAGCGTAAATTCCTCATCAACTCAGAAGCCAATAGCAAACCTTGCCCGATCACAAGCAGAAAACAAAGTAAAGGGGAAAGCGCTTCAGCCCGATGCCTCCCTCACGGCAATGTCAGCTCTAGGAGCTCCTGCGTCTTCTTCGGAAATCGACTGTCCCCGAAAGGCTCCCTCGGATGCCGCTTCACGGAAAGACGCAAAGGCGTCTCACCCGGCCACAGTCGCAGCAACAAGACCAGCTCATTCCGGCTCTCCGGCCCCCGCATCTGCACCCCTTCGCAGTATTCCACCGTATCTCCCGCCCGCAGGCCGGCCCGCGCCGCCGCCCCATCTTCATCCAGATGCGTCAGCAAAGGCTGCGCCTCAATCGCCCAATCATCCTTCACCAAATACCACCCCACGCGCAAACCCGCGCGCTCCACCGGCAGCCCCGTCTCCCGCAAGCCTTCCCACGCCGCCAAGAGTTTGCGCCCTCCGTCTCCCTCTTCCTCCAAGAGCTTCCGCAGCTCCTCGCCCTCACGTAAAATGACCCGCGCCACTTCCGCCCGCTCCGCTTCCCCCAACTTCCGCCCTTCGATAAGCGCCTCCGCCACCCACCGCCGCCGCTCCTCCGCCGTCTCCTCCACCGCCAACAAAGCCGTCGCCCCCCAGCCCCCTCCCGCGCCGCGCCACAAGGCCCACAAAAAGCGCGCCCGATCTCCCCAATGCCGGATTTCCAACTGCTCCTCCTTTTTTTCCTCAAAGGGAACCTCCGCCGGAACATCTCCGATCTTTTTCAAGGTCTCGAAAGCCTCCCGCCGGAAACGTTCGTGTGCTGGAAAGCCCTCCTCCCGCAGGGCCTGCACCTGCTTTTTCTCCTCCGCCGTCAGCTTTTCCTCAACCTTCCGCAAGCGCTCCGCGATCTGACCCCGCTTGCCCTTGACGACCCGCTCCAGAGCCCGCTCGCACAAAATGACGGCTTTCGCCCGATCATAAGTCACGGCCTTCTCACTGCTGGCGAACATCGCCAACCAATACGCCGACGGGCCGCTATCAGGATGCAGCATCCAATGCGCCATCGCCGAGCGCAGATAGCGCTCCTGACGCCCACTGGCATAAAAGCGCTCCAGATAATACTGCGACAAGGCCTGCGAAGCCTGGCGATACTTGGGATAACGGCGCAAAACTTCCCGGCAGAGATCAATGGCATCCTGCTCCAGCGCATTCGGCTCCCCCTTCCCCATGCGGGAAAAAATCTCCCGCGCCGCCCCCAGTTTGGTCTGGTTGCTCGCCTCTCCCGCCCGACTCACGACGTACAGCATGAGCCCACCCTCGCGGTAGTCTCCCGTCACCACCTCCCCCTCGAAACTCTCCCCGTTCCACATGGTGAAAGACAGCTTGCTCATGGCATAAAAACTCCCCTGATCCGCTGCCCGCAGGAGCAGGGGCATCGCTTCATGCACCTTCATGCGCCGCAAGCGCACCCGCCCCTCGATGTAAAGAGCGTAGGGATGATTCAGTCGCAAACCCTGCACTAATAACTCCCGACTTTTCGCCAAAACGTCCTCTTCCACCTCCGCCATGGCCGCAATCCTCAGCGATCCCCTCTCCACGCCATACTATCGCACCCCGCAAAACACCAAAGCGTCCTCCATGACCGCCCGGCGATGAAATTTCCGGCTTGCCTCCAAATCCACCACGCCCAACGAGCCCCGTAAGTGCGCGAAGTACCACGACTCATTGACTCCCCGCACCCCCGCCTCGGCACAGCGTTTCATCACGGCCTCGAAATCCGCCACATCCTGCTCTACCACCACGCCGGCCCGCTTCGTTTCTGCTAAAAACCACGCCGCCCACGGGTGACCCGCCTCCGCTGCCGCCGCCACCTTCGCCAGCCCCGCCCGCTTCGCCTGGATATCGCTCCAGCCCCGCACCACCAGCGCCCCCGCCAAGGCTTGACCGAAGACCGATCCCGCCTCCTCCGCCATGAGCGCCCGCTGCATCGCGAGACAGTAGTCATAAGTCAGCCCGTGCAGAACCTCGGCATTGCAATAAGCCCACTCCGCCAAGGCATCGGCTTGCCCGGCGGCCACTCCCGCCGCCAGTTTCTCCGCCTCCCACGGCTGGCCATTCCATGCCCCCGGGGGAAATTCCGCCGCTCCCGCCGCATTGAAGAACAAGATCAGAGCCAGCAAAATCCGCAAACGAGAAGCCTTCATCTAACATTCAGCCAACACCAGGACCCAAGTTTCGGCAAGCTCAAAGGCGAATCACCGGGTGGCCGTCATCGCAACGCCAAGACATCAAGGCAATTAGCTCGTGAGTTGCTTGCGCGTTGAAATAACGACCAAAACGCTAGCTAATTTCTCGCGCCCCAGACTTCGTCTTCAAAAGCCATTCTGCCTGAGCGCTTTTGGCTGAAACCGGCTTTTTCATAACGATCTTTGCGGTTCTCGTATCGCACGCTGTCACCCAGCGTCTCAAACGGGTTCCATTCGGCTTTCCAACCACAAGACGAGAGACTCACGAGTATCACCGGGACCCAATGTAAGATTTTCATCCTCAAGCCATAACACACAACTGGCAGCCCAGACACAAAAAAAACCCGCCAGCCAAATGCCAGCGGGTTTGTAAAATGAGAGCTTTCGTCTTCAGTCGAGGGAACCTCAGCTGATGAGATCCGGCCAGTCTTCGGTGTGGAAGAACTCACCCTCGGGCTTGTCGATGCGCTCGTAGGTGTGCGCGCCGAAGAAGTCCCGCTGGGCTTGCAGCAGGTTGGCCGGGGTGCGCTCGGCACGGTAGGCATCGTAATAGCTCAGGGAGCCACCAAAGGACGGCACGGGAATCCCGTTCGTGGCGGCGAGAGCGACCACTTCACGCCAGTCCTGCTGACCTTGGTTGAGGATCTCGGTGAAGAACGGAGCCAACATGAGGTTGGTGGGTGGGGTGTCGGCGGTGTAAGCCTCGGTGATGCGGTTGAGGAAGCGGGCGCGGATGATGCAGCCCCCACGCCAGATTTTGGCGATCTCACCGAGATTGAGGTTCCAGCCTTTGTCTTCGCCCACCTTGGCGATGAGGTCGAGACCCTGCGCGTAGGAGACGAT
>JBNNED010000403.1:0-3342 GCA_050285825.1 Verrucomicrobiales bacterium
GGGGAAACCCTTGCTGGTGTCTGACTGAGAAATGGTGGTCGGGCCGACCGCTGGGCGTGTTGGAATCATGGACGGGACGTCCATGCCACGGCTTGGTGAGAACGTAGCAGGGACGTCTCGTCCCTGGGCTGGTCTGGGGAGGCGCTTGCTGGTGCCTGAGTGAGAAATGGCTGTCGGGACGACCGCTGGGTGTTATTGGATCATGGACGAGACGTCCATGCCACGGTTTGGCGAAGGCGATTTCGTTCAATCTTTGAGGGCGGCTTCGGCGCAGCGGAGGCCGTCGAGGGCGGCGGAGACGATGCCCCCGGCGTAGCCCGCTCCTTCGGCGCAGGGGATGAGGCCGGGGAGGTCGGGGTGTTGCAGGCTTTCTTCGTCGCGCGGAATGCGCAAGGGCGAGGAGGTACGGGTTTCGAAACCGATGAGGAGGGCTTCGGGGCCGAGGTAGTGGGAGAATTGGCGACCGAATTTTTTGAGGCCGAGGGCGAGGCGTTTGGCGAGGGCCTGGGGGAGGACTTGATCGAGTCGGGCGGGGTGGAGGCCGGGGAAGTAGGAGGTGTCGGAGAGGGAGTCGGAAGAACGGCGGGCGAGGAAGTCGACAGCGCGTTGGGCGGGGGCGATCTGGCCGTGGTGGGAGGCGTTGCCGCCGGCCAGTTTGGCGAGGTGTTCGATGCGTTTTTGGAGTTGGATGCCGGGGAGTTGGTCGAAGGCTTGCACTCCTTGCTCGCTGCGTCGTTCGCTTTGTGAGGTCAGCGGGCTGGAAGCCCGCTGCACGGTGGACATGGACGGGACGTCCTTGCCACTTTGGGGTGAGCTTTCGGCGGCCGAGGGCACGCAGGGCAAGCTCTTCAACAAACCGGGGAGGTCTTCGGGTTCGATGTGGACGACCATGCCGGAGTTGGCGAAGGGGGAGTCGCGGCGGGAAAGGGACATGCCGTTGACGACGAGTTCGTCATTTTCGGTGGCGGCGGGGACGATGAAGCCGCCGGGGCACATGCAGAAGGAGTGGACGCCACGGTTTTCGATCTTGGTGGCGAGGCGGTAGCGGGCGGCGGGGAGGGAGTCGGGGCGCTTTTCCTCGCTGCGGAGATGATACTGGGTGCGGTCGATGAGGGGCTGGGGGTGCTCGATGCGGACGCCGATGGCGAAGGGTTTGGCTTCGAGTCGGAGGCCTTCGCGGTGGAGAAGGAGGTAGATGTCGCGGGCGGAGTGGCCGGTGGCGAGGATGACTTTTTTGCCGGTGAACTGGCGTCCGTCGGCAGTGCTGACTCCGTGGAGGCGGCCGTTTTCGCGCAGAAGACCGGTGACTTTGGTCTGGAAGTGGACTTCGCCGCCGTGGTCGAGGATTGTTTGGCGGATGGCCATGACGACTTTGGGGAGGAGGTTCGAGCCGATGTGGGGGTGGGCTTCGACGAGGATTTCGGGCGGGGCTCCGTGGGCCACGAGGGTGCGGTAGATGTCGTGAACGGGGCCGCGTTTGGTGGCGCGGGTGTAGAGTTTGCCGTCGGAGTAGGTGCCGGCGCCGCCTTCGCCGAAGCAGTAGTTGGAGTCTTCGATGACGGTGCCTTGGCGGAGGATGGGGGCGAGGTCAAAGCGGCGGGCGGAGGCGTCTTTACCGCGTTCGAGGAGGACCGGCTGATGGCCGAGTTCGAGGCAGCGGAGGGCGGCGAAGAGACCGGCGGGGCCGGCTCCGACGATGATGATTTTTTGGGAGTCCGGGGTGAGGGAGGGGTAGCTGGGGGCGTAGGGTTCTTCGGGAGGGAGAGCTTCGCCGACGGCGACGAGGGCCTGGAGTCGGTAGATGACGGGGCGTTTGCGGGCGTCGAGAGAGGATTTGAGAATGCGCAGGCCGGTGATCTCGCGTGGGTGGCAGCGGAGTTTTTTAGCGGCGGCGCGGTGGTGGGCGGCGGGCTTGTGTTCGTCCTCGGGTTTGACGATGAGCTCGATGGTGTGGAGTGGCATGTTCGAATGCGGAATGCGGAATGCGAAATCAGGGGGAGGCGATGGGCTGTTTTTGGCCTTGTTCGTCGATGTTCACGAAGGTGACGCGGGTGGAGAAGATGGGGTCGTCTCCGTGGTGCTTGCGGTCGCGCACGGTGACTTGGTAGGTGCTGCTGGTGCGGCCGAGTCGGGCTTCGGTGGCTTCGATTTCGAGGATGGAGCCTTCGCGGACGCTGCGGTGGAAGCTGGCCTGCTCCATGCCGATGGTGACGAAGCGGCAGGCGGGGCGCTCTAGGGTGGCGGCGATCCAGCTCGCTTCATCGATCCAGGCGAGGAGGCGACCGCCGAAGAGGTAGCCGTATTGGTTGAGGTCTTCCGGGAGGACGAGGCGGTGGGTGATCATATTGCAGTAGTGAGTAGAGAGTAGAAAGTAGGGCGAGGTAGCGGCTCGATCCAGCAAGTCCTTTCTGCTCGCTACTGGCTACTTCCTACTTGAGGCGCAGAAGGATTTTTTTCATCCGTTTGTGGGTGTCCTCGGAGATGGATTCGATTTCGGGGTCGTCAACGAGGGCGTTGTGAACGAGACGGCGCTCGTATGAATTCATCGGGCGCATCCAGAGTTCCTGGCCGCTTTCACGGACTTTATCGGCGAGGTTGCGGGCCTTGTTCTGGACTTGCTCTTCTTTTTTGAGGCGATAGCCCTCGCAATCGAGCCGGATGCGCTCGGCGTCCGGATGGCTTTTGCGCAGGATGCGGTTGACGAGATATTGGAGGTCGTCGAGGCGGTCACCGTTTTTGCCGATGAGGAGGCGGTTGTCGGGAGAGTTGATGTCGAGGACCTTGTCATCTTCCGGATCGGGAGTGACTTCGACCTCGAAGCCGAGTTTGCCGAGGATGGTTTCGGTGATTTTTTGGGCTTCCGCAATTTCAGACATAATAGGCGATACTAGCGCGGACGGGATCGGGGTCAATCCTAGCTTCGCACTTCGCGAGAGAAAAATGACGGATGCGCGGCGTCTGGGACTGAATTCGCGTGCCTGCGGAGCGTTCTCGCTTGCCAGGGAAGGGAACTTGTGTTGTGTCTGCTGTTATGAAAGCAACGAATTGGATTGTGTCGGCGATGTTGGTGTCTGGATGCGGGATTCTCTCGGCTGAGAGCGAGCGCGTGTTTTTCGGGACCGGGGGAGCGGACGGGATTTACACCGCGCTTTTGGACAGTGACACGGGTGCGATCAGTGATTTGAAGGTCGCGGTGAAGACCGAGGGCGCGGGTTTTCTCGTCAAAGACAAGGCGGGGAAATTCCTCTACGCCACGGGTCGCGGTGAGGGGAAAGAGGGCGGCGTGGCGGCTTTCGCGATCGGCGAGGAGGGCGTGTTGACGCCGGTGAAAGATCGGAAGAG
>JBNNED010000404.1:0-4466 GCA_050285825.1 Verrucomicrobiales bacterium
TAGCGCGGGATGTAGAGTTCCGAGCCCTCGGCGATGAGTTGATTCGAGCTCAGGCGCACGTTGTTGAGCATGTTGAGAGTGGCCACGCTGGTGCCGTTTTCGCGGGCGATCGAGAGGTAGCGCGTGGGCTTTTGAATTAAGATGAGGCGCTTGTCACCGTAGGAGCCAGAGCGGGCGGGCTCGGGGCGGGCTTGCGGAGTGCGTTCTTCCACGTTTTCCCGACGGGTCTCCCGCGTCCGTTCCTCTGATCTTACAGGACTGGCGGCGGGACGTGAGTCACGGCCTTGCGAGGACGGAGGGCTGGAGGCTAGGGAGCGCCCCGGCACGTGCAGGGAATCGCCCACCCGCAGACGGCGAGGATCAATCCCGGGGTTGGCCTCTTGCAAATCCCGTGTGCGCACGCCGTAGGCCGCCGCAATTTCACTCAGGGTGTCGCCAGGCTGTACGGTGTAATTTCCGCCGGAGCGGGTGCCTCGCGAGGCCGTCTCGCCGCGTGTCTGGCCGTGAGCCAAGCGCAAATCCTGCCCGACCTGGAGTCGGCGGGGGTCGACGCCGGGGTTCAGCGCCATGAGCTCTTTCGTTTTCATCCCGTAGGCTTCGGCGATTTCCGAAAGTGTGTCGCCCGGCTGGACTTGATACGATCCGCCCCGGCTGGGAGCGGGAGAGCTGGCTGGCGGAGCGGGGCGACGGTTGAGTTGGTCGATCTGCCGGCTCATCTCGCGCACTTGTCGGTTCATTTCGTAAACGACGTTCTTGAGATCGCGGACTTCGCCCTGGAGTGCATCGACCCGGGGATCCGCGTTTTCCGGACGGGACCGGTCAAACCAATGATCGCGTGCGTTCAGGGAGCCGGCGCAGAGGCTGAAGAGGAAGGCGGCGGATGTCAGGGCGGGAGCTTTCATAACGCGGTGATCATCTTATCGCTAAAAATTTTTAAAAAGACAAGCCGAAAGCTTAACTTTTTTTAAATTTCAACTCGAAAGGGATAAAAAAACAGACCTCGTCGAGGTCTGTGGCTTGCTTTCGCTTTGAAGAACGAGAGGGAGGCGAGCGTCAGAGTCGGGCGAGGGCCGCTCTGAGTTTTTCCGCCAGAGCGGGGTCGGTGATGCCGCTCTCGGCGTCGAAATTCTCGCCAAAGGAAGGCAGGGAGAAGGTCGCGCGCAGCTCGGCTCCCATGCGGGGGAAGGTCGCTTCGGCCGCGGCGAGGACGCCCGCGCCGCCCCGGGCGCCCGGAGAGGTCGCCATGAGGACCATGGGCTTGCCCTGCCAGACTTCGTATTGAGCGCGGGAGGCCCAGTCGTAGAGGTTTTTGAAGGCCGCGGCGTAGCTGCCGTTGTGTTCGGCGAGGGAGACGACGAGAGCGTCGTGGCTTTTGATGAGTTCGAGAAAGCGTTGAGCCGCTTCAGGAACGCCTTCTTTTTCTTCGGCATCGACGCTGAAAAGGGGCGTCTCGTAGTCGCGCAGATCTGCCACGGTCACGTCGGCATGCGGGACGAGGCCAGCGGCGTGGGCCGCGAGTTGGCGGTTGATGGATTGGGAGCTCGTGGAGCCCCCGAGAGCGAGGATTTTCATGATTCAGTGGGTTTTTGGGTGACAATGCGGAGTTCCATTTCGATGAGGTCGTTGACGAGGTGACCGGCGAGGCGGTGGAAGAATTTCCCCGAACCGTAGATGATGCCCCAGCGGGTGCGATCGAAGGAGAAGCGGGCTTGGGCGGCCGCGCGTCCGTCCTCCGTCAGGCCGGTGCTGGCCTCGAAAGAGAACGGGTGGCATTGGCCGCGCAGGGTGAGCTCGGTGTCGAGGGCGAGATTGGGCGCGCCGGGACTGGCTCCGGGGAGCTCCCGCGCGGCCACGATGACGAGCTCAGCGGTCGGGTGATGTTCCAAATCGAAGAAGTCGTGATCGTGCAGGTGATTGATGAGAACCTGATGTAAGTCACTCCCTGCGAGGTCGTCACAGCTGATGCGGGCGAGGTCGATGACGAAGCGGCCCCCGCGCAGGCTGCCGTGCTCGAAGTCGAGTTCGCCGGAGGCCAGGGCGATGTGGCCGTGGTGCTCGTTGAGGAGGTTGCGACCGGTCCAGCGCAGGCGGGATTCGGCGTGATCGACGGGGATCAGGCCGTGCGGCGGGCGGGGGGGATGGGGGAGTGGCTGACCGCGCTCCAGCTCGCTGGCGGCCGCGATTCCACCTGCGAGGAGATGGAGGTCGCGGTAGCCGAGGCGTTCGAGTTTTTCATAAGCCATGCGGGCTTCCTGGCTCTCCTCGTTGGCACCGCAGACGATGGTGGGGAGGGATTTGTCCGGGGCGCAGTCGGCGAGTCGCTCGGTGAAAGCGACTTCGAACACGCAGTTGTTGACGGAACCGGGGAGGTGGGCGGCTTCGAAATCGTCCGCGAGCCGGACGTCGAGGAGTTGTTTGTCGCCGAGGCGCTGGAGTTCCTGGTGGGTCATCTTACTTGAGGAGTTTGAGGAAGGCTTCCCGCTCGGTGAAGAGGAGGTAGGCGGAGAGGACGCTCACCGCAATGACGGGCGGGGCGAAGACGGCTCCACCGCCAATGATGAGGATGTTGATCGCGATGATGTTGATGACGATCGGGCCGAGGACGAGGAGACCGAAGTTTCTCGTTTTCGGGATGGCGACGAGGAGGCCGCCGAGGATTTCGAGAACTTTCACCATGGTTAGAAACCCGGTAGGATAGGCGGCACCCATGAAGAGGGCGATTGGGGAGCCTTCTGGAGGCGCGGGAGGAGTCGGCCCGAAAAAGAACATGAGGCCGAAGAAGATGAAGGCGAGGCCGAGGAGGCCGGCGGCGATGTTTGGGATGTGTTTCATACGATTTTGATTCTGCTTGTTATTGGATTTTAGGCAAGGTCGAAGAGGAGGGCTTCGACCTCGTTTTGGGCGGTGAAATGGTAATCTCCGGCTTCTTCGCTGCTCGCGGCGTCGCCGGGGTGAAGGGTCTCGTTATCGACAGAGATGTCGCCTGCGATGACTTGGAGCCAGAACGCGCGTCCCTCCCCGACCGAGTGAGGAATTTCCTCTCCGGCCTTCAGTTTCAGGCGGTAAACGAGGGCGTCCTGGTGGATGGTGGCGGAATCGTCCCGGCCATCGGGCGAGATGAGAAGGACTTTCGAGTTGTCCCGGCGCTCCGGGCTGGGCGTCCACTCGGCGTAGCTGGGATCAAGGCCGCCGCGCTCGGGCAGAAGCCAGATTTGCAAGAGGCGGCAGTCCTCGCTCGCGGAGGCGTTGGCCTCGCTGTGATAAACGCCCCGACCGGCGCTCATGACCTGGATTTGACCGGGGCGGATGACGCCTTGGTTTCCCATGCTGTCTTCATGGCGCAGGCCGCCTTCGAGGACGTAGGAAAAAATCTCCATGTCACGGTGCGGGTGCGGAGGAAAGCCACCGCCGCCCGCAATGCGGTCCTGGTTGATCACGCGCAGGCTGCGGAAGCCCATGTGCGCGGGATCGTGGTAGGAGCCGAAGGAGAAGCTGTGGCGGGCTTCGAGCCAGCCGTGATTCACGTGGCCGCGATCCTCGGATCGGCGGAGGGTGAGTCGGGATGCTGTTGTTTCTTTCACGTCCCCACTCTGTCAGAAAAGCGGACTTTTGTCTCATCGCGTGATTGATCTCATGCCATGCCTTAAAAGCATGCTCGACAGCGGTATTCTTCTCATTTAGGTATGCTCATGGACTGGCGAAAACTGCGCTATTTTTTGGAAGTGGTGGACGACGGGACGATCACGGGAGCCGCGCGCAAGTTGCATCTGACCCAACCGGCCCTGAGTCGGCAGATCCGCGCATTTGAGGACGAAGTCGGCTGGCGGCTCTTCGAGCGGGGGGCGCGTTCGCTCGATCTCACGCGGGAGGGGCGGGTTGTGGCGGAGGAGGGCGAGGCCCTGCTGGCTGAGGTGGAGCGGGCGGAAAAAAGGATGCGGCAGCGGATCGAGGGAGCGGCCTTGCGCATCGGCTATTCGCCTTCCCTGGCTGGTGGACTCATCACGCAGGCGCTCAGTTGTTTCCAGCAACGGCACGAGCAGGCGCGCATTGAGTTGCACGACCTTTCTTCGGAAGAAATGTGTGCCGGGCTGCGACGGGGCGAGCTGGATTTAGTCGTCACGGTGCGCCAGCCCGGAAGTGAGTTTACGTGGCGCAAATTGGTCGAAAAAGCCTGGCGCGTGGCTGTGCCGGAAAGGCATCCCTTACAGTCCCGCGAGGAGCTGCGTGCGGAAGATCTCGATGGCGAACGCCTGTTGATCTACTCGCGGGTGGACTACCCCGACTACGCGCGTCTGGTGACGGGGTTTTTTCGGCAAAACGGCCTCAACGCCAAGGTCGCGGGCGAATTCGACGGGGTGGAAAGTCTGCGCATGGCCCTGGAAGCGGGAATGGGGCTGGCGCTCGTCGCGGCGGGGACGAAATTCGGTTCTGAGGGTTTGAAACTCCTGCCTTTGGTGCCTTCCCCG
>JBNNED010000405.1:0-2670 GCA_050285825.1 Verrucomicrobiales bacterium
TCATCGGCGGCCAGGACATGACCCTCCTCCGCCCGCTCCTCACCGTCCGCCGCGCGGAAATCGACCACTTCATCACCGCAAACAAGCTCCGCTACCGGGAAGACGCCACGAACGCCAGCGACTTCGCCACGCGCAATCGCCTCCGCCACCAAGCCCTTCCCCTCCTTGCCGACATCCTCGACCGCGATCCCGTCCCCGCCCTCCTCCGCCACGCCGCGCAGGCCCGTGCCGAAGCCGAATTTCTCGACCAGCATCTCGATAGCCTGGAACTCCGCGACCCCCAGGGCCGTCTCTTCCTCCCCAAACTCCGCGAACTCCCTCCCTTCCTCCAAAAACGCGCCCTCCACCGCTTTCTCCGGGATCACGACACCCCTCAGCTCTCCAGCAAACTCGTCGAGCAAGCCCTCGACCTCATCGCGCCCGAGGCCCCACCCGCTCTCACCCTCCCCGGCGGCTCCCGCCTGCGCCGCCGCCAGGCCCGGCTATTCATCGAGGATACCCTCTGAGACCAGACGCTCGACAAGCCGGCGAGCCGTTCCCGGAGCGTAAATCACGCCCTTCGAGCCCAGCCCGTTGAGGTGCCAGCCGGCCTCATCCCGCCAAATCACCGGTTCGCTACGATGGATGATCGGCCGCACGCCCGCAACGTGAGCCACAATTTCAAAATCCCGCTCTCCGATCAAAAAACGCGCCATTTTTTCCACTTTCTCCCGCCCTTCCCGCGTCGGGCCGCTCTCCAAACCATCCCAGGCGTAAGTCGCGCCCGCCCGGAAAAGACCATCCCCAGTCGGGATCACCCAGCCTCCGCCATTCAAAATCCGATCTTCCCGCAGCCCCGGCACGCGCAGCGTCAGAATTTCCCCTTTCGCGCAGCGATGCCCTCCCGCCGCATACTCGCCCGCCAGCAAACCCCGCGCCCCCGTGCAAAACACGCGCAGGCCCGGCCTTTCCCCGCCGACTCGAAACGGCTCTTCACCAAGCACCTCGCGCGCCGCCGCCAAAAAAGCCCGCGTGTCCAGCCAGCCGCCTCCCCGCCAGACCACGCCCTCTTCGCCGACCTCCGCCAGCCAAGGAGTCAGCAAGTCCCGTTTTTTCTCAAATTTCCGCCGATCTTTCGCATCCAGCCACTTGCGCAGGATGGGAAGCTCGTAAAAAAGCCGTCGACCACTCGCTTTTTCCAAGTCCCGATAGCCCGCGAGCGCCTCCGGCCAGAAGGCATCCCAGTCGCGACTCGGCTCGAAATTCCGCCCCGCCAGAGGATTGACCAAACCCGCCGCCACCTCCGTGCTCCCCCCGCCCGCGTCCACCACCCGCACCGCCACCCCACGCTCCCGCAGAGCCAAAGCGACCCAGGCTCCCGCCAAACCAAATCCCGTTACCGTCACCTCCTGCATGCCCCCATCATAATCTCCGGCGGGTCAGGGAAAAGCGGCAAATGCGCCACTGCGATCATTCACAAAGCCTCGCGGGTGGCGAGGTAGGCGTTGGCGAGAGCGACGGGGAATTTGCGGGCTGTTTCGTCGATGGTGACGATGCCGTGGGCACCGAGGCGGCGCAGCGTTTCCTCGCGCTCCATTTGATAATCGAGGGCCGCGAGGTAGCCCAACGAGCTTTCGAGATCGTGGATGGGTTGGTCGACAAGCTGATCGAGCGCTTGCTCGCGCAGGCTAGCGAGAATGACGAGATGACGGCGGCGCAGGCGGCGTAGCGGTTCGACGAGATCATCGCCGTCTTCGCCCCGCAAATTGGTCAGCAGGACGATCATGGCGCGCTTGCGCTGGTGACGCAGGAGGTCTTCCGCGGCCTCGGAAAAATCGCTGGGGAAGGGAGCCGTTTCGTAGTCGTAGAGATGATTGAGAACGGTCGTCATGTGGTGCATGCCCTTGACCGGCGGGAGCCAGCGTCGCGTGCCGCCGAAGCCGAGAATCCCGACCTGATCTCCCTGGCGGAGAGCGAGATAGGAAAGAAAGAGAAGGGAGTTCAGGGTGCGGTCGAACTGGCTCAGCTCGCCGTCCATGGCCCGCATGCGGCGGCCGCCATCGAGCATGAAAATGATGGTCTGGTCGCGCTGCTCCTGGTAATCGCGCGAAATGAGTTCCTGGCGCTTCGCACTGGCTTTCCAGTCGATTTGCGAGAGCGCGTCGCCTTGGTGATACTCACGCAGTTGGTGAAAATCTTTGCTCAGTCCGGCGCGGTTTTTGCGCACGATGCCGCTGAGTTCCTGGCGGTGTTCGAGGGCGAGCAGAGCGTAGCGGACGAGCGGTTGGTAGTTCGGATAAACTTTCGTCGTGCTCTCACCCCCAAGAAGCTGAAAGCGCTCCCAGAGTCGCAGCGGCGCGCTTTCAAGAATCTGGGCGGGGGCGAAGGTGAACTCCCCGCGCTCGGAAAAGGCCAGCTCGTAGGCCAGTTCGACGTAGCCTTTTCCCGCGAGGCGACCACTCCAGGGCAGCCCTTCCGCCTCGCTGACGGCAGGGGTGCCATCAATGAAGCGGATGCGGCGCGCGCTGCTTAACTCGTTGACGAGTCGCACCCGCACGCGGGCGGGCACGCCAAGGGCGAAGCGACCGGGAACCTGTCGTTCCAGCCGTATTTTCCGGCGCAGAAGGACGAGGGTGGCATCGAGCAGCGCCCAGACGAGGAGGAGGACGCCCGCCCCGGCCCACAGCCAGA
>JBNNED010000406.1:0-3423 GCA_050285825.1 Verrucomicrobiales bacterium
TCGGTGAAGGACCAGATGAAAACGATGGCTCCGCCTGCGAAAATCCCCGGCAGACAGAGCGGAAGCGTCACCCGCCAGAGTCGCCGCCACGGCGGGCAGCCCAGATTCTGCGCGGCCTGCTCCATCGCGGGGTCGAGATGCGAGAGCGAGGCCGAGATGTTCATGTAGAGAATCGGGTAGAGGTGCAGGGCGTTCATCGCCACCACGCCCCAGAAGCGCCCTTCCCCGAGCCAGTCGACCGGCAGATCCAGCAGGCCGGCTTTGATCAAAAAGGCGTTCAAAGCTCCTTCCACGCCCAAAATGGCCTTCACCCCGACGGCTCCGACAAAGGGGGGCAAAACCAGGGGGATGAGGATCAGGGCGGAGAGCGCTTTCTTAAAGGGAAAGAGATAGCGGTGGGAAATCAGGGAGAGCGGGAAAGCGATGAGAAAACTGGCGAGTGTCGAGACGATTCCGAGCAAAAAGGCGTTCTGCAGGCCTTCCAGATAGACCGGATTGGAGAACACCTCGCCGACGAAGGCCAGGGTGAAGCCGCTCCCGTCGTGAAAGGCCTCCCGCAGCACCATGACCGCTGGAAAGAGGAAGAAGTAGGCGAAGAAAAGACTCACTCCCACCAGCAAAGTCCACGCAAAAGTCCGGTTCATCGCCTCAGCCCTACGCCAAAGCGGACGACAACTCAAGCTTCATCACGTGAACAGCTTGTCAAAAAAGCACCGCTCCCGTTGAGAACGCTGCGGGCGGGCAAAAGTCGCTCTCCTGCCCACCCCAGAAAACCAGCCGACTCAGTGGGCGATGCCCGTTCCGCTTTCGGCATCCGAACGCGGATCGCGGATGCGGTCAACCATGTCCTGAATTTCTTCCGGTGGATTCGGAGTGATCGCGCTCACGATGAAGGTGGTGATGAAATTCAGCACCATTCCGACGAAGCCAATCCCCTCAGGCGAAATCCCAAACCAATATTCCCGCCCTCCGTCATTGAGGAATTGGAAATAGATGATGTAGCAAGCGGTGAAGGTGATCCCCACCACCATGCCCGCGATACCACCTTGTTTGTTCACTCGCTTGGAAAAAATCCCGAGCAGCAAAGTTGGGAAGAAAGAGGAAGCGGCCAAACCGAAGGCGAAGGCCACCGTTTTGGCGACAAAAGCCGAAGGTGGGTTGATCCCGAACCACATCGCCACCGCGAGAGCGACAAATGAGGCCAAGCGCGCGTAACGCACCTCCTCGGCGTCATTCATGTCTGGCTTGACGACTTTCTTCATCAAATCATGAGAAATGGAGGTCGAGAGCACCAGCAGCAAACCCGCCGCCGTCGAAAGCGCGGCCGCGATGCAGCCTGCCATGAGTAGCGCAATGACCCACTTCGGCAGACCCGCCATCGAGGGGTTGGCCATGACCATGATGTCGTTACCAAACCAGAGTTCGTTCGGGTTGCTCTCATCTGCCTTGTTGGAAAGAAGCCGTTCCCCGTGTGACCCACGCAACTGATCGGGTTGAGCGTCCGGCGCGGGGTATTCGGGCTTTTTCCCCAGGAAAACCGTGGCCGTCCCTGCTTCGCTTTTCGCTGGCCCGGCGTATTGAATCACCCCGTCGCCATTCTTATCAACCCAGGCCATTTGACCCGTCTGTTCGAATTCTTTGAACCAGGCCGGCGCTTCGCTGTAGCTCGTCCCGTTGAGTTTGCTAATGAGATTGACCCGGGAAAAAGCCCCGATCGTCGGAGCCGTCAGATAGATCACCGCGATGAATGCGAGCGTCCAGTAGGCTGATTTCCGCACCGAGCGCACGTCCTTGACCGTAAAAAAGCGCACAATGACGTGGGGAAGCCCCGCCGTGCCGCACATCAAGGCCGCCGTGATGCAAAATAGATCAATCTTTGACAGGGAGCCGTCGGTGTAGCGGGCAAAGCCGAGATCCGTATTGATTTGGTTCACTTTATCCAGAAAGGGCATGGCCTGAGCCGCGCCGTCAGCGGTGTAATTCGAGATGAAACCGAGCTGCGGGATGAAGTGATTCGTGAGGGCAATCGCGATGAAAACCGCCGGAATAGTATAGGCGAAAGCCATCACGGAATACTGAGCCACCTGCGTGTAAGTGATCCCCTTCATGCCTCCGAGTCCGGCGTAGAAGAAGACAATCCCGCCACCGATGAGCACTCCTTTGGTCAGAGAAATCCCAAACAATTGCGAAAACACGATTCCCACTCCGTTCATCTGACCCATGATGTAGGTCATGCAGATGAAAATGGCGCAGACCACGGCGACCAGACGTGCGTTTTGCGAATAATAGCGATCCCCAATGAAATCCGGCACCGTTGCTTTCCCGAATTTCCGCAAAAAAGGCACCATCAGCACCGTCAGCAAGACGAAACCACCCGTCCAGCCCATCAAAAAGCGCGAGGCATCATAGCCGCTGTTGGCAATGGCTCCGGCCATCGAGATAAAAGTCGCGGCACTCATCCAGTCCGCTCCCGTGGCCATCCCATTGGCCAATGGCGACACCCCGCCTCCTGCGGTATAATACTCCTTCGTTGAACCCGCACGGGATTTCACTGCAATGCCGATATACAAGGCGAAGGAAAGCCCGATGAAGATAAAATTCCACGTATCCTGACTCATTGCGCGCCCTCCTCTTCCTCATCAATCAGTCCGTGTTTCGCGTCCAGACGGTTCATCAAAAACGCATACAGCACCAACAACAACACGAAGCAGATAATCGAGCCCTGCTGCGCCATCCAGAAACCGAAAGGAGCCGTGCCCACCTTCGGCATCGTGGCATCGGCCCAATCCCGCCATAAAATGGCAAATCCGAATGAAACGACAAACCAGATCGCCAGAAGCGACATCACAATCCGTAAATTCCCCCGCCAATAACGCTGGCGAGCCTCTCCTTGTTTCTCCAAATCCTCCATTTTCAAAGTCGTAAAGCAATCCCTAGCAAGTCTCTCCAACCGGGCAAAGCAGAATCCTTGGAAAAATGCACGGACCGGAATTCGTATGCCTGAATCGCAATTCGTGCTTTCTTCAACGCGCGAATCCATCAGAATAAGCCCATGAGCGCTTCCTGCCAGATCCATCACAGCGACCGACTTCCCGCCACGAGCTGCCTCGTCATTCCGGGTCGCATGGATGCCAATTTTCTTCCCCAGCTCCGCCAAAAACTCGCCGGTCGCGAGATCACCTGGCTCGTCAACGAAGAAGCCACCCTCGCCCCCGAAGTCCAGGCCGAGCTCCAGAACTCTGGACTTCCCGGCATTTCTTTCTCTGCCAAAGACCCCCTCGACGAAAGCGCCGCCGCCTTCCGCGAAGTCCTCAAAAACGACAAAGCCCTCCTGATCTACGTCCCCGGCCTCGCCCGCGCTCGCCCCGGCACCGCCTGCCACATCCCCGCCGAGACCTTGGAATTCCTCTGCTCGCTCGGCCT
>JBNNED010000407.1:0-2594 GCA_050285825.1 Verrucomicrobiales bacterium
AAGGCAAAGGCTTTGGCGGCTTCCCGGTGAGCGGCCAGTTCCTCGTGTGCGACAATCCGGAAATCGTCGCCCGCCACCACGCGAAAGTTTACGGCAAGGCCGCCGTGGGCGCGCCTCCGATGTCGGTTCCGCACCTCGATACGCGCCTGATCGACGGCAAAAGCTCGCTTCTTTTCGGTCCCTTCGCTGGTTTTTCCCCGAAATTCCTCAAAACGGGCTCCTTTTTCGACCTCCCGGGCTCGGTGAAAATCTCGAACCTCCTCCCGATGCTCGCCGTCGGCAAGGACAACATCGACCTCACCCGCTACCTCATCGAGCAGGTCATCCAGCACGATGAAGACCGCCTCGACGCCCTGCGCGAGTTCTTCCCGGACGCCAGCAGCGAAAACTGGCGCTTGCTGACGGCTGGCCAGCGGGTGCAGATCATTAAGGAAGACGAGAAAAAAGGCGGCGTCCTGCAGTTCGGCACGGAAGTCGTTTCCGCCGCCGACGGCTCGATCGCGGCCCTCCTCGGTGCCTCTCCCGGGGCCTCCACGGCGGTCGAAGTCATGCTCGATGTCCTCGGGCGCTGCTTCCCCGCGCGGATGACGGAATGGGAGGGGAAACTGCGCGAGCTCATCCCGTCGTATGGACGGAAACTCGCCGAAGACCCCGACTTCTACCGCGAAACGCGCGCCAAAGCCGACGCCGAGCTCGCTTTGCTTTGATCGCCGTGCGAGGGACATTTTCCGGAACGGTCCGCTTGAAAAATTAAGCCTTGCCATCCTGTCGCCTATTTAGTATATTCCCCGCCCACTGCAGACCTGCAGCAAATTAGAACCCGAAACTTACTCGTTATCGCCAGATCAAACAATTTCAGAAGAGGAGGACGCCGTCGCCCGGGTGGTGGTGGCCGTGGAGGACGTAAGCCCCAGAAACAGAACGACAGCGGAGAGGATAAGTCCGTTGAAGTGGAGGGCACGATTTCCGCCGTCCTGGCGGGGACGATGTTCAAGGTGGCTCTTCCAAGCGGACACGAGGTTTTGGCACACATTTCCGGCAAAATGCGCAAGCGATTCATCCGTCTCGTGATCGGTGACAAGGTGAAGATGGAAATGTCTCCCTACGATACGAGCAAGGCGCGGATCGTTTACCGTTTGGGCTGAGCCAGCATTTTTGCGATGTTACGGATTTACGCTTACCGGAGTTGCGACGGTTGCCGTCGGGCGCTGAAATGGCTGGAAGCGCGTGGCATTCCCTTCGAGGAACTGGCCATTCGCAAGCAGCCGCCGAGCCGGGACGAGCTGGAGACGATGTTGGCGGCGCGGGGGAGTTTGAAGGCGATGTTCAGCACCTCGGGCAAGGACTATCGCGAGATGGGTCTGTCCGGAAAAGTCGACGGCATGAGCACGGAGGAGGCCTTCGACTTGATGACTGGCAACGGGAATCTCGTCAAAAGACCTTTTGTCATTGGCGAAGGGGTTGCGCTGCAGGGCTTCCGTGAAAAGGAGTGGGAGGCCGCTTTCGAGGGCTGATTTTTCTTTTTCCTTTCGTTCCTCTTTTTTTTCAGCCCGCGATGACTTGTCAAGGCGCGGGCTTGGTTTAATGTCCTTTCATTGTGAAATGGAAGATGATTGTGCGGGGGCTGGCGGTGCTGGCGCTCCTGTGGTTGCTCGTGACCTGGGCGGGGAATGTCGCGGCCTCGAAGAAGGCCACGGCCGGGCGGCTGGCACAGCTCGTGACGGAAGCGGATTTCGCTGATTGGTCGGAAGGGGCGGGTTCGGCAGCGGAGGGAGCGCAGCGGCGGGAGGCCCTGGAAGAGATCGCGGAGGTGCTCAACCGCTTGGATCTCAGCGAACGGGAGCGCATGCGGGAGGAGGAGACGGGGATGCGCTTGTTTGAAAAGCTGACGGCGGAAGAGCGGGCGTATTTTGTCGATTTGACCCTGACGCGCTCGATGCAGCGCATGATGGAGGCTTTTGATCAAATGGAGCCGGCGGAGCGGAAGAAATTTGTCCAGCGAGCCATGAAAAACATGGAGAACGGGCGGGATGAAGACGATTTGGCCCGTTTGGAGTCGGAAGATCCGGCCTTGGTGGACAAGATGGTCTCGGCAGGGATGCAGGCTTATTATGAGGAGGCGAGCGCGGAGACGAAGCTCGATTTGGCTCCGCTCATGGACGCGTTCAGCAAGATGATGCAGGGTTTCGCCCGTGGTCCGGGAGGAGGTGGGCCGTGAAAAAAGGAGGGAGAGAGACGACAAAGGGCCTGAGCTTGGTCGAGTTGCTGGTCGTGGTCGCGGTGCTCGCTTTATTGGCCGGTTTGGGCGTGCCGGTGGGCTTGAAAATGCGGGAGCAGGCGCGGCAAGCCGCTTGTCTGGGGCAATTGCGCGGACTCGGGGTGGCCCTGGAGGCATATCTGGGCGATCATCACGGGATCATGCCGGAGCTGGCGATGGGCCGGAGTTCGGCCAGCGAGGACGTGCCAGTGCTGGAGGTGGTTTTGCGCCCCTACGTCGCGAGCGAGGAGGCTTTTCGCTGTCCGGCGGACGAGGAGTTTTACGCGGATTCGGGGTCGAGTTATTTCTGGAATCACACGCAGAGCGGCTTGCGACG
>JBNNED010000408.1:0-6373 GCA_050285825.1 Verrucomicrobiales bacterium
TCGGCGGGAAAAACGAGGGGGGACTCGGTGAGGGGGCGGGCGCCGGGAGCGAGTTCCCGCGCGAAGAAGTCGTTGAAGGAGGTGAATTCCCCGGGTGATTTGGCGAATTCGGAAGGGTTGAGTTGGTAATTCTCGATGAAAGGGCGGATTTTGGCGCGTGATTTCGGGTCGCTCATGCGGCGGCCATACCAGGCCGAGAAGAAGGGGCGCTTGACGAAGCTGTGGAGAGCCGCTTTGCCGAGCGGATTGCCGTAGGCCCATTTGAGAAAGCCCTCGCCGTAAATCTCTTCGGTCTCAAGCTGCTCACGGTGGCGGTTGTAGAATTGAACGGGCTGCACAGGGGGGAGGGTAATCGGGCTGTGCCGAGAAGAAAGGCAATTTCCGTGAATGTTTGCGGGTGTGCAGCTCCGTAGAAGGGAAATGAGGCGGACTGTTTTGTTGATATCGTTGCTTGGTGGCGTGCTGGTCGGACCGGCACAAGCCGAGCTGCCACCGGGCTTGCAGAAGGGGCACGAGGGTTTTTCGCCGGAGGAGGCGCGGGCGGCCTTCACGGTGCCGGAGGGTTTTACGGTCGATTTGTTAGCGGCGGAGCCGGATATCCGGCAGCCCATCGCTTTTACTTTTGATGAAAAAGGGCGGATTTGGCTGGCGGAGGGGATGAGCTATCCGCGCAAGCGGGCGGAGGGCGAGGGCGGAGACCGCATTGTCATTTTGGAGGATGCCGACGGCGACGGAAGCTACGAGACGAAGAAGGTTTTTGTCGATGATTTGAACTTGGTTTCGGGCCTTGAGCTGGGTTTCGGCGGGCTTTACGTGGGAGCCGCTCCGGAGTTGATTTTTATTCCGATTCTGGAGGGTGATCAGCCCGGGGAGCGGGAGGTCTTGCTCGACGGTTGGGGCTATCAGGACACGCATGAAACGCTGAATTCCTTCACTTGGGGGCCGGATGGCTGGCTGTATGGCTGCCACGGCGTTTTCACGCATTCCAAGGTTGGCAAACCCGGCACGCCGGAGCGCGAACGGGAGCGAATCAATGCCGGGGTGTGGCGTTTTCACCCGACGCGGCGGGAGTTCGAGGTTTTCGCACACGGCACCTCGAATCCCTGGGGGCTGGATTACAACGAGCGGGGCGATTTTTTCGTGGAAGCCTGTGTCATTCCACATTTCTGGCACATCATGCAAAACGGGGTCTATCACCGGCAGGCGGGCTCGCATTTCAATCCCTACGTTTTCGATGATCTCAAGACGATTGCCGATCACCTTCATTATCCGGGAGGCAATCAATGGCAGAGCTTGAAAAACGGGGCTTCCGACGCCTTCGGGGGCGGGCACGCGCATTGCGGCCTGGCGATCTATCTTTCGGATCACTTTCCGGCGGATTTTTACGGTGATCCCTTGTTTTTCAACCTCCACGGGCACCGCCTGAACCGGGAAAAGCTGGTCAAAAACGGCTCGGGCTGGACGGCCAGGCACACGGATGATCTCTTCATGGCGAACGACAGCCGTTTCGTCGGCGTGTCGGTGAAGGTCGGCCCGGACGGGGCGCTCTATTTCATTGATTGGCAGGATGAAACGACTTGTCATCACAACGATCCGCTGAAGTGGGATCGCTCGAATGGCCGGCTCTACCGCTTGCGCTACGAGGGCTGGCAGCCCTTGCAACCGCAGTGGGACCTGGAGCGCGCGCTGGAGCTGACGGACTCGCGCAACGAGTGGTTGGCACGGTTGAGCCGGCGTCGCCTGCAGGAGCTGGGACCGGAAAAAACGGCGGCCTTGCGCGAACCCTTACTGGCGAAAGTGCGGGGTGAGGGCGAGCTGCGTTTTCGCCTGCGTGCCTTGTGGCAACTGCACGGAGCGGGCTTGCTGAGGCGCGCGGACTTGCGGGATTTGCTGGCCAGCGAGGACGAAAATTTGCGCTTTTGGGCGATCCGTTTGCTGGCGGAGGAGGGGGGGCGCGTGACGGCTGAAGAGATCGGGGAGCTCGTCGCCATGGCGCGGCAAGAGAACTCGGCGCTGGTCTGGCGGGGTTTGCTTTCCGCGCTTTCGCGTTTGCCGCAGGAGGGGCGCTGGGGCTTGGCGGAAGTGATTGCTCGTCAGAAATTTGCGGAAGAGGACCCGAATTTGGCGCGCCTGGCCTGGTTTGCGGTCGAAACCTTGTCCTCGCTGGATCCACGGCGGGCGGCGGAGCTCGTGGCCAATTCCCCGCAGGAACGGCTCGTGCGATTTTCCGCGCGGAAATTGGTGTCCCGCCAGGAATGGAGCGAGGCTTTGCTCGTTTTGTTGCAAAAATCGCCACCGGAGCAGCGTCGCTGGCTGCTGACGGGGCTTGGGGAGGGGCTGCGAGGGACGAAAAATCCGGTCTTGGCACCGGAGGTCGAAAAATCCCTGCAAGCGTGGCGTAATGAGGCCGCTTTGGCGGCGCAGGTCATGGAAGTCCTGGCCTACGCGGGCTCGGAAGCGACTCTCGATTTGCTCGCGGCTGATTTTCGCAAGGCTCCGGAGTCGGGTCTGGGGGCTCAGGCCTTTCGGATTCTCGCCGCCTCTCCTCGCGCGAAAGATACGGCTTTGTTTTACCAGGCTTTGGGGGTGAAAGGTTTACGGCTGGCGGCTCTGCAAGGCTTGCAGCGGATGCCCTCGGAAGATCACGCGGAGCGGATTTTTGCGGCTTATGGCGCATTTTCGGCGGAAGAACGTCTGGCGGCGAACGCCCTGCTGACGTCGTATGCCGGTTCGGCCATGCGCCTGCTGGAGGAAATCGAGAAAGGGCGCCTGCCAGCGCGTTTTTTGACGGCTCCCCATGCCTTGCAAATCCGGGCGCGGGGCGAGAAGGACTTGAGCGCGCGTTTGGAGAAAATTTGGGGGAAGGCGGGCGACCCGGCGGCGGAGATGGGGCGTTTGACGGCGAAGTTGACGGAAGAGTTTTTGGCGGCGGGGGATGCGACGCGGGGGGCGGCGCTTTATGCCGAGACTTGCGGGGCCTGTCACGTCCTGAAAGAGCGGGGCGGCCAGATCGGACCTGATTTGACGGGGTCGAATCGGGCGAATCTGGCTTATTTGCTGACGAATATTCTCTTTCCCGATGCCGCTGTGGCCGAGGAGTATTATCGGCAGACCCTGAAGCTGAAGAACGGTCAGGTGCTGGTGGGAATGTTGGTGGAGCGTCGGGACGAGGGGGTGGTCTTGCGCTATCCGGGCGGCGAGCGCTTTGTGGCGCGCAAAGAAATGCGGGAAATGCTGGGCAGCACGAAGTCCCTGATGCCCCACACGGTCCTGACGCCCCTCAAAGATGAGGAGATCCGTGATTTGATTTATTTTTTGAGTCGCTAAGGAATCTGGATTGACCAAAGGCTGGTCTTCCGCTTAAGATTTGCGGCATGAAACACATCGCCCCCCCGATGTGGTCCTGTGTGGCCCTGCTATGGACGTCTTGCGCACAGACTTTTATGGACAGTCAGAGCTACACCTTGGCGGAGGGAACAAAAGTGAACGGAGCGGAGGTGAAAGTCGGAGTCAAGCCGATGGGCGGGGAAGGTGGCTTGGCGGTTTCCGCGATGGTTTATATGGCGGCGAAGGGTTCGTTGGATGGGCCGTTTTTGTGGCGGATCGAGGCCGAGGGCGAGGAGGGGCGGCATGAATGGCTGCGGGTGGACGAGGTGCGGGTGGAAACGGAAAAGACGGGTCGCCGCGAGCGATTTCCGGCGGCTTACCTCGGAAAGCACGCTTTGTTTGAAAAAGTCCCGGGAGAGGAAGGACGGAGCTTCGCGAAGTATCGTTTTCCGGGCAAATTGAGTGTCAAACCGTCGCAGGACGGAGTGGTGCGCGTGCGGGCGAGAGTGGCGGTGCAGGCGGAGGGGCGGGTCGCGCGGGCCTGGGTGGGCTTCACGCTGAGACCGGAAAGCGGGAAGCTGCGGGAGACGGTTTTTTTGCCGGCGGAGATTGTGCGGGGCTTGCGAGGCGACCCGCGGGAGTGGGATTGGTAGAGAATCTGCTTGGCATTTTAATTTTTGATAAAAACGATCTATGAAAATGATACTAATAAGCTGTTTGGGGGCGCTCCTGGCCCTGCCTTTAAGCGCGGCCGGACCGGTGCTGACGATCTCGAACAAGGCGGGCAAGAGCCTCGTCGTGGAGTTGCTGGAGCTGAAAGACGAGGGCGTGCGGGTGCGCCTGGTGGAGAACAAGGCGAAGTATGACATTCCCTTCGATCAGCTCTCGCCGGAAAGTGTGGAGGCCTTGAAAGAGAAAGGGGCGAATCTCCCGGCGGTTTATCCCGAGCTGGAGCTGGACGTCGTGGTGAAGAAGCGGCGCAAAGATCTCGGCTCGAGTTATTACATGAAGGCCATGACGGTGGGAGGCACGGTCAAGGTCGAGAACCGGAGTCAGCGGCGAGATTGTCCGCCCTCTTTTGCGCGCCTCGTCTTTGTGGGGCAGGATCAGCGCACACCGGAGAAATTTACGGTCCTGGCCGTCCGGGATCTCGAACTGGCACCAAAGGCAGGACAGGTTTTCGAGCAGAAAGTGGAAGACTTCGAGACCCAGTATGATTCCGACAACAAGGGGCAGGGGAACATCGGCGGTTACAAGTATTTTGGCTATCTGCTGCTGGTACACGACGGGGAAGGACGGATCGTGGAGCACAAGACGGTGAGCGGCGTGATTGCGAAGGCTGTGTCGGACAACCAAGGCGTTCTCGGGTCGATGTTGAAGACGCGGCCGGGAGCGATGATGGACGATCAGATGTTGCCGTGAGCGAGGGCCGGGCTTTCTGGTGAAAAAATCGCCACAGGGCTTTTCTGCGAATCTCCTTTGCCAAGTGGGGCATTTCCGCCTAGCTTCGCGCCGTGTCGTCCTTGGTTCAGGATTTTTCCTTCGAGTTTCTCGCCATTTTTCTGGAAGGGTTGCCCTTTATTTTTCTGGGCACGCTGGTGAGCGGCTTTTTGGGCACTTTTTTGCCTGCCAATGCCTTTGAGCGGGCCTTGCCGCGCAAGCCGGTGGGAGCTGTCTTGTTGGCGGGGGTGCTGGGGATCGTTTTTCCAGTCTGCGAGTGCGCGGTCGTGCCGGTGATCCGTCGGCTCGTCCGCAACGGCCTGCCCGCGTCCTGTGCTTTGACCTACATGCTGGCGGCTCCGATCGTGAATCCGGTGACGGCGATTTCGACCTACAAGGCTTTCAAAGTCGCTCCGGGCTTTATGACCTGCGGGCGCTTGCTGCTGGGCTACCTCATCGCGGTGCTGGTCGGGCTCATCGTGATGAAGCTGGCGAAGGAGAGTTTTCTCAAACCGGCGGCGCTGGAAGGTCACAGCCACCGTCATGCGCGGAATCTGAGTGCGGCGATGACGAACTCGCTGCGGGATTTGGTCGATGTCGGTATCTACTTCGTCATTGGGATCACGCTGACGTCGTTTTTGAAGGCCGGGGTGATCAATCCGACGGTGGATTTTTGGAAAAATCTGGAGGATAGCACTTTGTTGGCCGCTCCGGCGATGATGGGCCTGGCCTTCGTCCTTTCGCTGTGCTCGACCTCCGATGCCTTCATCGCGGCGAACGTCGGGAACTTCAGTCTGGCCTCCAAGCTGTCCTTTTTGGTCTTCGGGCCGATGATGGATGCCAAGCTGGTCTTTCTTTATGCCACGGTGTTCCGGCCGAAGTTCATTCTCTGGTTGGGAGTCGGATTATTCCTCGCGGTGGGCGGGGCTTGTGTGATGTTGGAGGTGTTGGAAATTCAAGAAATCTGGCTGAACTGATGAAAGAACGCTGGCAAAACCGCTTGTTCTCGCTCCTCGTGCTGATCTGGGGGGGCGTTCTCTTGTATTTTTACGTCAGCCAACGGATTTTCAAATACCTTGCGCCCGATTTCCATCTGCTGGTGCTGCTCGGTGCTTTGGGCATGTTGGTGCTGGGGGTGTTTTGTCTGATCGGGCTGCGGGAGGGGGAGGCGGGATGTTGCGCGCACGAGCACGATCATGAACACGGGGATCACGGAGATTGTGATCACGGGCTGGAAGCGGCTCACGATCATGATGCGGAGGAATGCGACGGAGGGCACCATGAAGGGCACGGGGCCTTGACGGCTTTTTTGATCACCCTCATCCCGCTGGGCTTGGCCATGGCGAAGACCGAAGATCGCTTGTCGCAGGAGGGGGCTTTGAAAAAAGGGGCCTACGAAGCGCCTTCGCTGGCGGGGCAGGAAGCGCCCTTGTTCACGAAGGAGACGCTGGATGAGGTCGTCGAGAAGACGGCGGAGGGCGATTATAAAGTGTCGCTCATGATGGCTTATTACGCCGCGCAGGATGAGCAGGTGCGGGCGATTTTCGAGGGCTTGCCCGTGGCGGTCGAGGGTCGCCTGATCCCGGAAAAAATCTACAACGACTCG
>JBNNED010000409.1:0-2921 GCA_050285825.1 Verrucomicrobiales bacterium
CGATCTCGCGCCGCTCCAGACTCTCGTCCGGTGTGAAATTCCCCGCTTTGAGCGAGCGGGCGAGTTCAACTTTCAGGCGGCAGGCTTCCCCGGCTTTGACCTGGAAGAAGAAGCGCGGACAGGCTCCTGCAGACAAGGGCAAGAGCATGGCCCAACCGTGGTCGAGTTTCCGCCACTCGCCCCCCGCCGGCAATTCCGCCAACTGGTATGAGGAACTGGCTTCCACCCGCGCCGTCTGCGCCAAATCCGCGCTGTCCGAAACGGCAATTCCCGGCAAAAACTGCCCGCGGCGCACGAGTCGCGCCTGCAAGGCCTGCAAAGCTTCTCCCGCGGAAAGCGCGCGGGGATCGCAAGCCCGCTCGTGACAGAGTGCCGCCGCCGTACCGACCGCTTGCCCGCCCGCGCCACAGGTCGCCATGACCCGCGTGCTGCCGAAAGCGACGTGGCTCGCGCTGATAATCCGTCCCGCGAGGAAAAGGTTGTCGATATTCCGGCTGTAAAACGAGCGATAGGGCAGGCCATACACACCTTTGGAATGCCACTGGGTGCAGCCGGAAAGCTCTGAATAGACGCCGTCCGCCGGGTGCAAATCGACCGCCCAGCCGCCGTGCGCCACCGTGTCTTCATGCCAGCGCTGTTCGATGAGGTCCTGCTGGCGCATGAGATAATCCCCCTCGAAGCGGCGACTCTCCCGCTTGCCGGGCACGTGACCGACCCACTCGAGCGTCATCGTCTCAGCTTCCGGGAATTGGCCGGAATTTTTGATGTAATCCCACACCCCGTAAACGACCTTCCAGAGCTCCCACTTGATGTCCTCGCTCTGATGAACGGTGTCGAGTCGCCCGCCATACTCCAGCCACCAAAAGTTGCAGCCCTGCATGTTCGTGTTGAACTGGCGGTAGCGCGGGATTTTCGTGATGTCCTTGAGCGCCCAACTCGGAGCCTTGTAGCTCACCGGCACGCCCACGTCCTTGCTATAGAAATAAATCGAGTGGCCGAGGAGGCTCCCGTAGCTCTCGTCGGGCGCGAATCCTTCGCCGAATTCTTCCTTCGACTCCGCCCCCATGCGGAAGGCCGCGCCAGCCATGAAGCCGAGAATGCCATCGCCGGAGGCATCGCAGAAATACGGCGCCCGCAGCTCATACTGGGTGGAATTTTGCGAACAAAAAGCCCGCACCATCGAGATGCGGTCGGCTCCGTCTTTTTCCAGATCGTAGGCCGCGGTGTTGAGCAGAAGGGTGAGATTTTCTTCCTCGACGCATTTTTCGAGGAGAATGGTGTCAAAGATGAGAGCGTTGCCCTGGCGGTTCCGGTAGAGGTTTTCTTCGAGAATTTCATTCACCAAGCCCCCCTCCCGCGCCCAGCGGTTGTTGTTGCCCATGTGGGACGTCGCGCCCAGCACCCACAGGCGGACTTCGCTGGAAGCGTTTCCGCCAAGCACGGGCCGATCCTGCACGAGCACGACCTTGACGCCTTCGCGAGCCGCCGCGATGGCCGCACAGACGCCGGCCAATCCGCCACCCACGACTACCAAGCCCGCATCCAATTTCTCCGTTCGCAGCACACGCCGCTGAGTTCCTTCTTCTCTAATCATAAAAAATTATCCCTTCCGATCTGTCACTTCCTGTCCATTCCCTGCCCCGAGTTTGAAAATCACCAAGGCAATGGCGACCAAAACACCGCCGAAGAGGGCGAGGAGACCATGATGGCTCTCGTTCACCGCCAGCAGGGAGAAAATCACGAGGGCGCAGACGACGAGCGCCCAAGCCACGACTTTGGCCGCGATGGGATTGGGCGGGAGAGCGACTTCTTCGCCACTTTCCTCCCCTTTCAATTGGCGCAGGCGCTGCCATCCCGGGTGCTCGCCCTTGGCCGCCAGCTCAAAGCCGAGCAGGAGCGAAAGCGGGAAAATCACGCCGACAAAAGTCTTCAGGCCCGAGGCATTTTCCGCCACCCAGACATTCAGGCCTTGCAAGCTCACGACCTCCGAAAACCAGGCATCGACTCCAAAGCCAAAGCGGACGAGACAACCGAGGAGAAAGCCCGCGATGCCAGTCACGAGAACCGCGCGCCCCCCGATCCTGCGGCTGAACAAGCCCCAGAGCGAGGGCGCGAGCAGGGGCACGACCATGAGTTCGGTGATGCTGATGATGAGGTCTTTGACTTGCCCGAATTTTTCGATTTCCAGAGCGATGAGGACGAGAACGGCCCCGAGAAGGATGGTGAAAAAGCGTCCGGCCCGCAGGAGCGAGCGCGCGTCCTGCTTTTTGGCGAGAGGTTGGTAGAGATCTTTGGTCAGAACGCCGGAAAAGACGTTGAGTTGCGAACTGACCATGCTCGCGGTGGCGGAAAACATGGCGGCGACCATGAGACCAACCATGCCGATGGGCAGCACGGCCTGGCAGGATAAAATGTAGGCTTGCTCCGCATCCGCACCAGGATCCGTGACGCGGTGAATCATCGGCGGCAAGAGCCAGAGCAGCGGACTGCACAGGTAGAGAATGCCGAAAAGATAGGTTCCGCGCCGGGCGTCGCGCTTGCTTGGCACACAGAGAAAGCGCTGCACGAAGGCCCACTCCGCCCCGATCATGAAGAAGTGGATGGCCACCCAGCCCGCGAGGAAAAAGACGGTGTATTGTTGGTCTTTGACCACCTCAAAAAAGCCTTCGGGCGCTCCTGAGATGAAGCCCTCGATGCCGCCCGCCCGCCCGAGCGCGAGGGGGACGACGAAGAGCACGGCGAGATTGAGAATGATGAATTGCAGGACATCGGTCATCAAAACCGCCCACAGCCCGCCAAACATGGTATAAAAAACGACGACGCCGCCGAAAATCACGATGGCCCAGCGCAGGGAAAGATTCCCCGTGGCCGGATCACGCAGGGGGTTGCCTTCCGCCAGTGGCATCATGGCGACGAGGATT
>JBNNED010000410.1:0-3449 GCA_050285825.1 Verrucomicrobiales bacterium
CGCAGACCTTGGTTGTCAGGTGCGCCGTCTGTGCTGCGGATGGCTTCGGAGGCAGTGCGGGTGTTAAAGCGCCACGTTGCGAGGTGGCCGACGTTGCCGTTGGCGACGTATTCGATCGGCCATCGGCGGACGGCCTGTGGTGCGGTGTAGGTCGAGTGTTGCACCGGTTGGGGGACGAAGTAGCCCGTGCCATTGGCGTTCATCGTCTCGTCATGACCGCCGTTCCAGAGATTTGTGATGCGTTGCAGGTGAAGATCACCGGCTTTGAGCGCGATCCAGCAGGAAGCCGCCGTGTCAGCGATGCTGCCAGTGCTGGCAAAGCGGGCGCGGGTGCCATCGCCCCATTGTTTTGCGGTGCCATCATGCTGTGTGTCTTGTAAGTTAATTCCGCCGAACCAGATGTCATGCCCAGCCGGGACGCGGACTTGGGTGCCAGCGGCTTGTTTGGGGTAATCAGGGTGGGTGGTGCTGCGGACGATCGGCATGTAGAAACCTCCGGCCTCGCCCCAAGATTGGATCATGCTGTTGGAGCTGTGGGAGTTGGCCAAGGGAACCTGGCTGTTGATCGAGAAGTATTTAATCTCGCCGGGAGCGAAGGAGATACTGGGCGTGGACAGGTTAAAGTAACCGCCGCCGCCTGAGTTCTCCGTAGGCAGGGTCAAGCCGTTCTCATTCCCGGTTCTCCAATACTCACGCAACCAGATTTCCTGCACGTCCATATAGCCGCTACCATTCGCTTTTTGGTGAGCAAAGCGCAGATAAGGCGGGATGGCCCAGTTGATGAGATAGCTTTTGCTCGTGATTGCGACGTTGTAGGGATTCCACAGTCCGATGACCGGTTTAATTTCAAGAATCGGATGGTAGTAGGTTCCCAGAGGCGGATCCTCGGCACTGCCCGTTCCGCCTTCGACCGACCGCAAGCGGATGGTCATCTGCACGGTGGAGAGCACGGGATGGATCACGTGATTGTAGTGCTGGAAGTCCTCGTCCCACGCGCCGGAAACGCCATCGTGGTGGTTATAAGGAATCCAGTTTTCATGGCGTAGATCGGTGCGGGGATTCGGCAGAGCTCCGGTGATCGGCGCACGGTGATTGCTCACATTTTCCCAAGATTTAGCATAATTCCAGAGGATTCCCCAGTTCGGTCCGGTGGGTTTGGAGACACTGTGGGGAATTGAAGTCAGGAAAAACCGGTCGGGGTCGGAAATCCGGTTCTCAAAATTGAAGGCCGCGCCTCCAGCTGCTCCAGTCGGGGATGGATTGGCTCCGATATGAGCCCGAATCATGGCACTGTTGCCTTCCTGGGTGCTGTCGAAAAGTAAGGAAAGGTCCGCCTTCATGCCCCCACGGTGAACGTCAACGGGCAAGCCATAGCCTCCGGTCGTAAGGTCAAATTGGTAATACTCCGGTAGCTGAGCCTTGGTGAAAGCCGACCCGTCGCCTGCCGCAAGAGCGACCGTCGACATGCTGGGCGTCGTGCCGGGATCGGCCGTGAGAAACGCCTGCCAAGCCCCCTCGTTCGTGGGGTCGAAGTATGTCAGGCCGGGTTCTGCCGGAGCTTGGGCTCGGTTGGCGCGCTGAGCGACGGAAGTCGGCGGCGTTTCCGTGCCCATATCGACACGGGCCAAGCTACCTTCATCGCTGATCCAGTAAGCGTAACGCCCTTGTTGCTGGTCGGTGTCGGTGACAACAGCCGGAGCACGGAGAGTCTCCTCATAACTCGTATTCACCGAATTTTCGGCCAGGATGAGAGATTGCGAATCATCGAGCGGCACGGAGGGATCCGGGTCATGCCCGCTCACCAACCAAACCGGCGTGGAAGATTCTTGGCCGACTCCCGTTTGCCAAGCCCCCAACCACTGCGAATGGGTGCTACTCCCCGTAATCGCCGCGCGGGCCGTTGTGCTGCGGTCGGGACCGGTTTCTTTTTGCAACTGACCTAAGGCCAGCGTGAGAGCCATGCGGGCATTGGCTCGGGCGATGGCTTGATAAGAGCTCTGCGTGCTGGAACGGACCGTCGCGGTGCTGAGGGTTAGAAAACTGATGACGATCACGGCCATCAGGAGCATGAGCGTGATCGTCACAATCAGGGCGAAGCCCCGCTGGTGGGCGCGAGGAGCTTGTGAAGGTGTTTTCATGAAATTTAATTGTGTTAGTGTGCGGTTCGTGACTAGTCTAAAGAGATGGACTCTCTCAGTGTCACTACAAAGTAACCTACAAGTCTGTGCTTGGTCTGCAAACAAAAAAATTGAATGATTTTCCGTTTTTGGCCGTAGGAGCCCAAAAATACGGGCTCTGCGGCCAGAAAAAGTTTTGGGAGATGACAGAAATGTTCTCTTTTTCTCCTCGACTGTTCGCGGGAAGGTGGGAGAGTAGTCAGGCTGAATCCTAGCTGATTAAATATGAAATACCCCACGAAATTACTGCTCGCCGTTCTCACTCTGAGTCCTCTTTCCTGCCTTGCTGCGGATCACGCGGCAGGGGCAGATCGTGTCACGCTCGTCAAAGCGGATAAAAAGGCGATGGATTTTCGTAAAGCCTTGCAGGAAGGGCGCTTCGACGAAGTCATCAAGCAGTCCCGCCAGCTCGCCGCAGACAAGAAAGGCCAGGATCGACAGGAGGCTCTGATGTATTCCGTTTACGCCTACTTGGGAAAGAAAGACCTGAAGTCAGCGGAGAAAGCGCTTGGTGAAATTGCCGAGGTGGACCGGAACTCCGCCATCGGGCGTCGCATTCCCGCCCTCCAAAAACAAATCAAGCTTCTTTCCTCGAACGAGCAGCCCAAACCCGAGCAAGATGCCGCCAAGAAGAAGGCCCAAGAAGCCAAAAAAGCCGCTGAGGCGAAGAAGGCCGCTGAAATGAAAGCGGCGGAGGCAAAGAAAAAGGCTGAAGCGGAAAAACGCCAGCAGGAAGCGGCGCGTAAAAAAGCCGAGGAAGCTAAGAAGGCTGCCGAAGCCAAAAAAGCTGCGGAAATGAAAGCGGCGGAAGCGAAGAAAAAGGCCGAAGCGGAAAAACGCCAGCAGGAAGCAGCGCGCAAGAAGGCCGAGGAAGCCAAGAAAGCGGCCGAAGCGAAGAAGGCCGCTGAAATGAAGAAGGCGGCGGAGGCGAAGAAAAAAGCGGAAGCCGCGAAGAAACCGAAGAAGAAAAAAGCTCGCCGCGAGGCCCGGCCTTCCCGAAAAGAACGTCCTGCGGTCGCCCCATACGGAGCGATGCCGCACTTGCAAACGCCGGCGCTGAACAAATTGCGTCAAGAGCTTTCGCAGGCGGTTTCCCATGAAAAAGCGAAGGCCGATCGCGTCGTCGAGTTGAAAACGGCTGCTCGTCTGGCCAAAGAAAAAGCCGAAGCCGACCAGAAATTGCTCGCTGCGGAAGTGAAGGGGGCGGAGAAAGCACTCAGCGAAGCCCGCGAGCGTGAGGCACGCCAAAAAGCGGAGGCGGAAAAAGCGCAG
>JBNNED010000411.1:0-3627 GCA_050285825.1 Verrucomicrobiales bacterium
GCGTTCATCAGTTCGTAGAGCCGAGTCTGACCAATCGAAACCAGACGGCATGCTTCTTCGACCGTAATCCACTCAGGAATCTGAGCTGATTTTTCCGCCGAACCTCGTTTTGGGTTGTGTGAATTGCTTTTCATTCGCCGGGAATGGTCCCTCACAAAAAGATCACACTCCAGACACATTTTACGACCCATTCACGTTTCAGCCGAAACGTGCAAAAAAAAATCCATCGGCACTCCCCAGACCAAAGAAATCACTCAAAAACCTCGCCTCTTGCCACCCATTTTCCGGATCATCACCGGAACTCCCTCACACCCCGGGCCCTCTAGCCCCTCATCAAGTAGCCCCCTTCATCACATAGCGTCCCGCTTTTCTTTGACCTTTTTGAGCTGTTCTCGAAAACTGTTTCTCTTCTCCCGACATTCCTTCACGAACTTCGCATTCTCATCTCCTTCAGGAAATTCACTCTCCAAATAAGCCAAGAACTCCGCGCGCTTTGGCTCTACCTCCTTCTCATCAAAATACCTTTCGATTTGCTCACTTAGAAATACCGTAAAGGGCTTTCTGGCCTTACCCTTCTGTCGCTGGGGAGTTTTGTTCATCATGACGGCCTTATGCTGCTCCTGCTCCTGAATCGAACTCAGGCAAAAGCGTTCCCGCTCTTCCCCAGCCCTCAACGCCATCAGGGTCAGCTTCTGCTGCCTCTTTCGATTCTCCGCCTGCTCTAGTGTGAACTCCTCCTTCTCGTTCAGCCACTGCCTCCGGGGATCATCCTCTGCCAGATTAGGCATTCCTACCAAGCGATTCTCGCTCACCAATCTCCTCTCCTCTTCCAAGTCATCGGGATCAGGCCCACAGCGCTGCCAGGAACACTCATAAAATTCATCCTCGGAATAGAACCTCTCATAAAAAATTTCGTGCTCGCAAAGCCCCTCCTCAATTAGAAGTTCCCGCAACTCCTCGTGAGCCACCAAAGAGTTCCCTGCATTTTCCTTGATACTCCCAAATGAAGCACTTGGCTTCACCCGGCATCCTTCCTGAAACGCCGCAGAGCTATCCTCCATCAGAATCCCATCGAGCACGTCACCCGGGTCGCTCACTTTCAAGATCCGCAAATCCAAATGCCTGAGCACTTTCTGAAAAGCCTCATCACTCCAGTCCGGAACATCCTGCACACATGTCGGATAGCACCACATATGCGCCACCTCACCCGATCGAACCTCGTAAAGAAAACTACTCACCTCCCAAAAATCATCAGGGCAGCTCTCTTCGGGTGGAAATTTGACCGGCTCACTTTCCGAGAGAAATCCCATCGTCGGCCGATAAGCATCAGGAAAACGCATTCCCTTCGGACTCAAAAACGAAAACTGATAATTATAGGGGCCTTGCACCAGCTTCTTGGTCACCCTTACCCGCACCTTCCGATACAGACAACCCCGCTTCTCCAACCAGAGCTGAGCGCTCTCTTCGGTGTGCACCAACTCCTTTTGACTCGAACCACCCGCCCCCTCCCTAGCCAGCGGACGCATGCGACTTTCGATCTGAGCATCGCTCACTTCCTTTTTCTTTTCTCGGGCCTTACTGCCCGTCTTCCTTATTCCCCCTTCCGCCTGCTGCTTGGCTTCCTCAGACTGCACAGCCGCCTCTGACTGAGCGGCTGACAGCTTCTTCGCTTCCCTCTTCATTGCCCTCTTCGCAAGCATTTTCTCTCTATCTGTCATTTTTTTACTCATCTTCTCTTCTCCCTGAATATAACCTTATCTCTAACATTGATAGGGCTTCCGGTAGAGGCCAAACGACAATTCTCTCACCTTCATGGTGACAGACCCGTCATCAGACGCAAGCCGGCAAAGCTCATGAACCTGAAAACCGAGAATAGGCCTCGTTCAATCGCAGCCCTGAACCATTTTCGACGGAAATACGCTTCCTACGTGGAGCTTCACGGCCGTCATCCGCATTTTTCTCGATGCTCCCGTGAGCGACTCACCCTCGGAAAACATCATTATTCGAAGCCACTCAGCTCATACCCACAAACGATGGCGAAGGCTGCCGAGCTTAAGCGTAACTGGTCTTACTATAGGTCTAACCACTGAGGACTACGTGCCCTCAAAAACTTGTAACTCACTTAGTTTTAATGAGTTATAAATATGGCGGACCGGGAGGGATTCGAACCCTCGATACCGTTTCCGGTATACTCCCTTAGCAGGGGAGCGCTTTCGACCACTCAGCCACCGGTCCTTGAAAAAATTCGTTGGCGGGTCGGACGCGCGGATAAAATCATGACTTTCCCTCCGCGTCAACAACTCGTTTGCAAGAATCTTGCCAAAATGCCGCTTCCTTCCCAGAATCCCGCCCAGATGCGTGATCCGGCGGACGAACTGAACTCATTGACCGAGCAGAAATTGCGTCGGGGGCTGCGCGAAATCGAAGCTTCCTCGCCAACGACGGTGACGGTCGAGGGTCGGCAGCTCGTCAATTTTTCTTCCAACGACTATCTCGGCTTTGCCCATCATCCGGCGCTGCGGGAGGCGGCTCAGGAGGCGGCGGCTCGTTTCGGCTGCGGAAGCACGGCCTCGCGGCTGGTCTGCGGGTCGCAGCGGATTCAACACGAGCTAGAAGAAGAGCTGGCAGCGGCGAAAAAGCGGCCCGCCGCCCTCACCTTTGCCAATGGCTATGCGACGGCGCTGGGCACGCTGGGCGCGCTTTTGCGGAAGGGCGACACCGTGATTCTCGACAAGCTCTCGCACGCCTCACTCATCGACGGAGCGCGTCTGAGCGGGGCGACTCTGCGCGTTTTCCCTCACAACCGACTGGATAAATTGGAGCACTTGCTGCGTCAGAGCCGGGAAAAGGCGGGGCGGGAGGCGCGGGTCATTGTTGTGACGGAGTCCGTTTTTTCGATGGATGGCGATATCGCGCCGCTCGCCGGGATCGTGGAGCTGAAAGAGCGCTACGGGGCTTGGCTCTTGGTGGACGAGGCCCATGGTTTCGGGATTTTCGGTAAAAAAGGCTTGGGCGTGATCGAGGAGTTGGGCCTCCAGGAGCGGGTCGAGCTGCAGATGGGCACCCTCGGGAAAGCGCTCGGCTCGGCCGGTGGTTACCTCGCGGCCACGCGGGAGATCATTGATTTGCTGATTAACAAAGCCCGTTCGCTGATTTATTCGACCGCTCCCCCGCCCGCCCAGCACGCCGCGTCCCTGGCCGCCCTGCGCCTGCTTCTGAGTGCGGAGGGGCGGGAAATCCGGGCACGCCTCCACCGGAACATCAACCGTTTTCATGAGCAACTCGCGACGACCGGCCTGCCGCTGCCGGAGAATCGCAGCCAGATCATTCCCTTGATTTTAGGCGACAACCAAGCGGCGCTCTCGGCGGCACGTTTTTTGAACGCCCATGGCTTCCTCGTTCCGGCCATTCGCTACCCCACGGTCCCCCGCGAGGCCGCCCGGCTGCGCCTGACCCTGAGCGCGAGTCATCAAGAGGCTCAGCTCGAAGCACTTGGCGCCCTTCTCCTCGACATCTCGCGCAATCAAGCTGACACGCCCACTCCGAGAGAAGACAGCCTTTAAATAAGAATTCCCAGAATTTCAACCTTCCTTGAGCCTGCTTCCGCCACGGATGAGCATAGATCGG
>JBNNED010000412.1:0-2779 GCA_050285825.1 Verrucomicrobiales bacterium
CATTGCCAACCAGTTATTGAAGCTCGTCACTTCGTCAGGAGGCGTGCCGGTGACCGTCGTTCCGGAATTATTGCGAACGGCCAGCGCCACTCCGTCGCCTGCAATGTCATTGGCAGATCCCATGATATCAATGCCGCTGGAGGCCGTAGGATCATATTTGAGAGCTCCGGAGTAAAACACACCCCCCGCCTGTCCCACGACTCCAGCGTAGACAGGGTGACTCCCAGCCGTCATGTCCGGTGGGGTGATGTCCAATTCGTAACCCAGATTCAAGGTATCGTTCGTCATCCAGCCCCAACGATTATTCCGCGCTAAATAAGCATTTCCGAGCAACAAGGGCGTGGCAATAGCATCCCACTGCGCAATCTCCGTCGCGTTGTTAGCGTAATCTCCGCTGTTCGTATTGCGGGAAACGATGACTAAATCCGCGGCGTTCAAAGTCGCGATCTTCGAGGCATCCAAGGTCGTGTATTCCTGGTTCCCCCCGGATACGGTGTGCCCTTGCCCCTGTAAAAAAGAAATCAAGCCCGCATCCGAGGAGTTATTATCAGTCACGAGAACGATGCTCGCAGCCTGCGTGCTTCCGACACACCCGAAAAAAATCCATGCCAACTTGCTAAATCTCATTCCTACCAGATACACAATCCCCCTCCTGCCTGTCAATAGAATATCAGGAAGTAGAGAACTCCGGTGGAATGCTCGAGGATTTCTTCGTCAAGTCACTCCCCACGAAGCTGCAGACGGTCAGTGGAACAGATAGCCAAGCGACCCTATTGCTTGAAATCCAAGCAATAGCGAAGATCAGGCCTTAAAACCAATCACCCCACCCGCTCGCGGGCGTCCGCTTCGAGAGCCTGCCAGAGGGCGTCGAGAGAGGCGCTGACGGCGGCTTTTCCAGTTGCGACGTCGCCCGGTTCGCTCTTCCCGTAGAGGTAATATTTGATTTTCGGTTCCGTCCCGGACGGTCGCACGGCGAAGGACCGGCCATCGGCCAGCTCCACGAAAAGCATGGCCGCGACGGGAATTTCATCGCCTTCCTCATCAAAGAAACCTCCTTTGGAGAAATCACGCACCCGCTCGACCGCGACACCGTCGACTTCCTGCGGCGGGTTCTCGCTGTAGGACTCGGCGAGGGCTTTGATTTTCGCGGCTCCCTCCGCTCCTTCCATGACCATGGATTTGCCAGCTTCGAGATGGACCCCGAATTCCGCCCAAAGCTCGTCGCGCAGGTCGGCAATCGTTTTCCCCTGGCTCAAGGCATAGGCCGCCAGCTCCGCAAACATGACCGCCGAGGCGTTTCCGTCTTTATCGCGCACGAAATCAGCCCCGAGATAGCCGTAGCTCTCTTCTCCTCCGAAGACGAAGAACTTCGAGTATTCCAAACGCAGGCGACGCGATTCCTCTTCACTCAGATCACGATAATCTCCCTCGAATTTCGTCGCGGGAATGGCTTTTTCATACTTCCCGAGTTTTTCCGCGATGTATTTGAAACCGGTCAGGGTGTTGACGATGCCGATCCCGTATTTGCGCGCGATGGCCGATTGCAGTTCGGTGGTGACGTAGGTTTTGATGAGGGTCGCGCGGCTACGATTACTCTCCGTGATCCAGCCCAGCTCGAACATCGTTGCGCTGCGATACCAAGCCATCAGGGAGCCGATCTGATTCCCGCTGAGCAGCTCCATCTCGCCCGCCGCATTCCGCACCGCCACGCCCATGCGGTCGTTGTCGGGATCGGTGCCGATGACGACGTCCGCCCCTTCCTTCTCCGCCAGTTCAATGGCCATGGCCAGTGCCGGGCCGTTCTCGGGATTCGGTGACTCGACGGTCGGAAAGCGTCCGTCCGGCCCGTCCTGTTCAGGCACGGTGATGACGTCGAAGCCCAATCTCTGCAGCATCGGCACGATGATGACCCCGCCCGTGCCGTGCAAGTTGGTGTAAACGACCTTGGCCTGGCGACCCTCCAGCAACTCCGGTTTGAGCAGGACGCTGCGGAGCTTCGCCATGTATTTTTCGTCGATCTCCTCGCCAATCATCTTCAGCTCACCCTGCCCGGAGGCGGGCAGCGCCTCATAATCTTCACTTTGCAGCGCGTTGACTTCCGCGATGATGAGCTTGGCTTCGGCATCCAGCACCTGGGCACCATCCGAAAAATAAGCTTTGAAACCATTGTCGTGCGAAGGGTTGTGACTCGCCGTCAGCACCACCCCCGCCGTGGCCCGGAGTTCCCGGATGGCGAAGGAAACTTCCGGCGTCGAGCGGGCGGACTCGAAAAGATAGGCGTCGCAACCGAGATCCGTGCAAACCCGGGCGCAGGTTTCCGCGAAATCACGCGAGAAATGCCGCGAATCGTGTCCGAGCACCACGGACGGACGCCCCTCCGGGTCACGCTGCTTGAGAAAGCGCACCATACCGATCATGGCGCGTTTTAAATTAAAGAAATTCATCGTCGCCGTGCCGACACAGGGATGCTCGGGACGGTCCAACGGCCCTCCCGCCCCCTGCTCGGCCTGCGTCACCACCCGCCCCACGGTGCGCCCCCGCAGTCCCCCGGTTCCAAAAGCGAGAGTCTTGAAAAAGCGGTCGTTGAGTTCCGCCCACTCCGCGCCCGCCACCAACTCGGCAATCGCCGCTTCCGCTACCGGCGAACTCGTCCCCGCGAGTAGTAACTCGATGTTTTCCAAGCTCGATTCCAGAACTTCCCCGGCTTCCACCGCCGCCGTCAACGCATCTTTCCAATGACTCATCGATGGCATGATAGAAAATTCCCCGCCCTTGTCCA
>JBNNED010000413.1:0-19645 GCA_050285825.1 Verrucomicrobiales bacterium
CGGAGATCCGCCAGTCGCATGTCGCCGTAGCCGACCCAGCTCTCCCAATCCACCTTCCACTGGCCGTCTTGCAACTCAAGCGCGACCGGATAATCAGTGAAATCCTTCACCCGCACCATCGTCGCGATGATCCGCTCGCCGGCCGCGAGTTCCCGGCGCTCCGCCATCTCGCGGAAACCCTCTGGCTCGATTTTGCCACCGCCGTAGAACTTCCGCATGAGGGGGGCGACCCGCTCGGCGTCCCGCACGTATTTGAGCCGCTCCGCGACGCTGTCGCTTTCGAGATAATTTTTCAACGTCTCCTCCATGCGGGCCACCATCTCGGTGCTGGCAATTTGAGAAAGCTCGGCCGCTTCCTCCTCTTCCGCTTGTAATTCCGACTCATCCCGCCCCGTGACTTGCGCCTCGAGATTTTCCGGCAGGGCCATCGCTTGGGCCAGCAGCTCGGCTTGGAGGGCGTCGGCCTGATTGCGCTCCACATTGACCTGCCACATGTAAAGCCCGACCCCGACGAGAGAGAATAACATGGCCAAAACGCTGATCACGGCCACCGGCGACACCCCGGCTTTGGAAATTTCTTCCTCCTGCTGGTCATCCCAGACCATGGTCTCGGCTCCCGCCCCTTGGTGGACTTTGCGCCGCTCACCCCGTCCGCTCGAAGCTTCGCTCCCCTCGCTCTCCGCAACTCGCCGGAAACTCGCCGGCAACAAGGTTTCCGTGCCGTCTCCGGTCCAGATTCCTTTGGCGCAATGCGGGCAGCGGACCGGATGCCCCACCACTTCTTTACGCACCCGGAAGAGCACCTGGCAATGAGGACAAGCCAAGGGAACCCAGCGTATGGCTTTCTGATCCGTCGGGGGGGACAGTGTCGCTTGCTCCTTGCTCATCGTTTTCCTAGCTTAGTTATCCAACAACACCGCTTTCTTAGGTGCCGACAGACGAATTTCCGCGTCTTCATCCGCTTGCAGTTGATCATCAACCATTAAGCTCTGATGATTCAATAAAAATCCCCGCTGTTTATCGGAAGGCACGATCGTCGGCACTTCACTCTGATAAGGGTCCGCGCCTATGAGCAAAGGGCCCGTCGGCTTCACCGGAATGACGGGCAGCGCCTCCCGCAAGGGCTTTCCATCGGCCAGTCCCTCCCCGCCCGTGCCCGGCCCGTGGAGGGTGCAGTAACCGATCTGATCATCCTTCCGAAAATACTCCAGATAAGCCGTCGAGCGGAAGCTCACCGCCCCGGTCTGCTCGTCCACGATCGGCTCACTGCAATAACGCGTACTCCGCAGGCCCGAAACACGGCAAGCGGGCACGGCCACGACCGAATCCGGCGGGGAGATCTCCGAAGAGGCGTAATTTTGCGCCACCCGCGCCATGAGTTTCCGCCAAACGGGCAAAGTCAGATCGGAGGCGAAGGCCCCTTCGTAAATCGGCTCGTTCCCTCCTTGGAAAAAGCCCATCCAGATCGCACACGAGACTTTGCTAGTGTAACTCATCATCCAGGCATCGGAAAAACCATAGGGCGTTCCGCTCTTAGCTCCACCACTCGCCACCAGCTCCCCGAGGCCTTCCACCTTGCCCGCCAGATTGCCATTCTGCATGGTGTCGTTGAGAATGCTGTGGACTTGGTAAGCCGTGGCCGGACTGCACACCTCTTCGCTCGCGGCGCTGCGACTCAGGAGCGGCGAGCGGTAGCGTTCATTCCCCTCGTGATCCTCGATCGAACGAATATAATAAGTCTCCGTCAAGCGCGACCCACCCCGGGGAAAGACGGAATAGGCTTGAACCATCTGCGGAAGACTCACGGCATCCCACCCGACCAGCATGCGGTTCAGCAACTCCCCGCCCTCGGGCTGCAAGCCGAAACGCTCCGCCTGCGCGCGCACTTTATCCAAGCCCACATCCATCCCCAAGCGCACGGTGGCGGCGATTTTCGAGCTATTGAGACCGCGCCGGGCCGTGACTTTCCCTTCCCGCACGGGATTGGGCACCTCCATCCCCCACTCCCCCACCACGCCCTCGCGCCCACCGACCATCAAGCGCCGGTTGTCCATGGCTTCGTCCATGAGAGAGCTCGCGGGCGTCTTGCCATTTTCAAACGCGGCCGCGTAAACGAAGGGAAAAAAGGCCGTTCCCGTCGGACGCGCCCCCAACTCGACAAAATCATACTGCGAGTCGGCGTAATCCCGCCCGCCGACATGCGCCAGCACCTCGCCGGTTTCATGATTCATCATAAAAACCGCGCCCTGCAGATAAGCCGGCGTCTTTCCCGGGGCCCGTTCGTAGTTCTCATGCCGCGGGTGCGCGTAGCCAGGTCGTTTTTCGACTTCCGCCAGGCGCCGCCGCATCGATTCCCGCGCTTCCCGCTGCAAATCCAGATCAATCGTGGTGTGGATTTTATAGCCGCCCCGCGACATTGCTTCTTCACCGACCTGCTCGCGCGCCTCCCGCGCGATGCGTTCGTAGAGATGGGATTTTCCGCGCAAAATCGGCTTTGGATTCACCGCCACGGGCAGGGTCTGCAAGCGCAGCCGTTCCTCTTCACTGATCATGCCCTCGGCCGCCATGCGGTTCAGGACGTGATTCCGTGCCGTCCGGTTCATCTCCGGGTTATTCAAGGGAGAAAACACACTGGGATTCTTCACGCAAGCGACCAAGGACGCGCATTCCTGCAAATCCAGATCCGCCGGTTCTTTCCCGAAATACCCCAGGGACGCCGAACGCACCCCGTAGTAACCCGAGCCAAAAGGAATCCGGTTCAGGTAAAACTCGAGAATCCGCCTTTTAACCGCCATTTTCCGCTCGGTTTCATCAGGAATACGGGCCAACAAATCCGCGGCCATCTCCCGCTCGATGCGCATGGCGAGAAAAGCCTCGACCAACTTGCGCTCGACGCCTGTCTCGTCGCGTTTCAGGGCTTCCGACTTCAAATCGAAGGCATTACGCGCCAACTGCATCGTGATCGTGCTCGCCCCCTGGGTCACCTCCATGTGCCGCAGCGTCAGATAACCCGCGCGACCAACCCCGACCCAGTCGACGCCGTCGTGCTCGTAAAAACGTTGATCCTCCTGAGCGAGCAAGGCCTTGATGAGCTTGTCGGGAACCTTGTCGAGACTGAGCTTGGAACGGTTCTCCACGAACATCCGCCCGATCTCCCGCCCCTTGCGATCGAGAATCTGACTCGGCACCTCGACCTCATCAATCCGGGAAAGATCGTAAATCGTCGCCCGCTCGCGGTAGGGCTGTAATTTCTGCCAGCCCACCCAGGCCGCGATGCCTCCGACGAGTAGGCAAAAGACGCAAAAAAACCAGAAACCCTTGCGTTTTAGCAAAGAGCGACGTCTCTTTTCATTCGACTTAGCCATAGATCATGAGCCAGCCCGACGTTCCCACCGGCACACAGCGTGCCTATCCATACCCTCTCAGCCCGGAAAGCGCAACCACTCCCTTGGCTCACATCCTCGCTGCCGAAACTTCCCCCGACGCCCCCCTCTCCTTTCAGGACTTCATGCGCCTCGCGCTCTACCATCCCGAACACGGCTATTACACTGAAAACCAACGCGCCATCGTCTCCAAAGACGGCGATTTCATCACCAGCGTGAGTGTCGGTCCGGCCTTCGGCTTCCTCATCGCGCTGCGACTGGAAAAATTCTGGCGGGAGCTCGGTCAGCCGGAAAAACTCACCATTCTCGAGCTTGGCGCGCACCGTGGCGAGCTCGCCCGCGACCTCCTCACGGCCCTTCCCCGTCTCTCCCCCGACCTGGCGCAAGCCGTGCAGTATCTCATCATCGAGCCTCTGGAAAAAGGACGGCAGGCACTGAACGCAACGCTCCTTCGCGATTTTCCGGAGACCTGCCAACTCCGCGCCGAAGTCCCCTCAGCCATCGATTCCCCCGTCTTCTTCATCGCCAACGAGTTACTCGACGCCCTCCCCGTCCCTCTCCTCCACTTCAGCGCCGGTCAATGGCAGGAACTGGGCGTGCGCTGGGATGCGACCGGACCGGCCTTCGCCCCGCTCCCGGAGCTCCGTCCCTCCCTCCGCGACTACACCCACGAACTCGGACAAAACTTCCCCGAGGGCTACCTCACCGAAGCCCCGCCCGACTTCAACGCCATCCTCGCCCCTCTCCGTTCCGCCTGCCGACACGACTTCCTCGGCCTTCTCTTCGACTACGGTTTCGACGCCCCCACCCTCCACCACCCCGGTCGCCACGACGGCAGCCTGCGTGCCTATTATCAACACAGCAGCCGCGTTCACCCGCTCGACCGCCCCGGCCGACAGGACCTCACCGCCCACGTCAATTTCACCGCCTTCACGCACACGGCCGAGACTAGTGGTTTCCAAGTCTCAACGCCGCGGGCTCAGGGATCCTACCTCACCCATCTGGCCTCCGATTGGCTGCTCAAAGGAGAGGCCGACTCGTCTTTCATCCGCCAGTTCCAAACCCTCATTCACCCGAGCCACTTCGGGAACCGCTTCCACGCCCTCGAACTCACCCGGGCTTCGTCAACTCAAGCTTAAGCCCCTTCCTCAGGGGCGCAAAAAAAACGGAGCCCCGCAGGACTCCGTTCTGAAAAACTGATTGGTGCTGACGCTCAGTTCGAGGCCTGCGTGGCGCGGCTTTCCTTGGCTTTCTCCAAAGCGGCGGCGCTTTGCTCTTCGGCCCAGACATTGAAGGCGTTCTGGCTCACCACTTCCATCATGCCGCGCATGTTGGCGTGACCTTCCCCGCAGAGCTGTCCACAGATTGCGAAGGTCTCCAGTTTGCGCAAGGGCTTGAACCACATCGGGATGTCTTTGCCCGGGATGGCGTCCTGCTGAATCCGCATGGGGACGATGGAGTAGTTGTGAATGACGTCCGTGGAGGTGATTTGCAGGATGGCATTGCGATCAACCGGCAGCTTGAGAACCGCGCTGGTGAAGTCGTCCCAGCCGTTGGGGTCGTCCGGGTCGATGCAGGCGTCTCCGGCGTTTTTCACCAAACGGCGATCGATGCGGCCGAATTTGCCATCGGCACCCGGATAGTGGTAGTTCCAGGCGAACTGGTAGCCAATCACCCGCACGCGGGCAGGGTCGGTTTTCTGGACTTCTTCGAACTGGTCGGTGCGCTCCCACCAGAGCGGGAAGGCGAAGCCGAGGAGGATGACGGCTTCAACGATGACCACGCCGATCTCAAGGTGTGAGGAGACGTGACTTTGCACCCCGCCGTAGTTGGCTTTCGGGTTACGCTTGTGCCAGAAGCGGAAGATGCAGATCAGGAAGAAGATCGTCCAGCTCACGGCGAGAGCGATCATGAACCAGTGGATGATGTCGATGAGGATATCGACGCTACCGCCGTGCTCGGCGTAGTTCTCAGGGATACCTAGGAATTTTGAAGGACTCATGGTGGAAAATTAGTTCGTAGCAGATTCGAGGACGAAGTCGTCTTGGTATTTGTCGTCGAGGTGGCGGGACTCGCGGCGAGCCATGCGGATGATGAAGAAGGCGATGCCGAGAGCCATCGGCACGATGACGCAGAGCATGAAGAAGATGGCCCAGCCGGCGGCGTTATCGGCCCCGTCTCCGTGTTTGAAAGCTTCCGCGCAGACGGAGCAAGCGAGAGTCAGAAATGAGGTCATGGTCAGAATGGCTTAAGATAGGTTTTTGGCTTTGCGGTAAAAATGGACTCCGTAGGCCGGGAGGCCGAAGGCGATGAGGAGGGTGAGTCCGCCAATGAAGCGAACGAGGATTTCTCCTTCGCGATCATTCAAAAAGAGCGCCCAGACACCGAAAGCGGCACAGAAGAGGGCGGCGATTCCGATGAAAAACAAGTGAAATCCTTTGATCGACATAATGTGGGTTTGGTGCGGGTTATTCCATGCCTGGCGGGACGTAGAAGCCGTCGGTGCCACCATCGGGTTCCTGGATGGAAGGCGTGCCGTAATGGATCGGATCTTCAAAACCCCAACCGGTCAGGAACATGAGGAAGAAGGCCATGATGAGAGCCATGACGTAGAGAAAATAAATCGTTTTCTTCTCATGGTTCAAGTGCATGAAAATCAACATCACAAGGCTCGCCTTAAAGGCGGCGATGGCCAGGCCGATGATGGCATCGACGATGTCAAAACCGTGTCCGCCGAAGTCGAGCCATGGCACGGTGGCCACGAGCACGGTGATGATGGTGAAGATGAAGAGGGTGCCGCCAATCAGCATGTAAAGCCGCTTGGATTTGTTGATTGCTTCCGGAGTGTCAGCCATGGTTCTAAATCAATAAATGGTTTTCGGGTAGGTTACGTGCTCGGGGACTTACATCAAGTAGAGGATCGGGAAGAGGAAGATCCAGACCAAGTCCACGAAGTGCCAGAAGAGGCCCGCGACTTCGACGCGGTTAGCGAGCCATTCCGGACGTGAGTCATACATTTTCTTCCCGAAGAAAAGGAAGTAACCGAGGACGATCGCGCCGCCGATGACGTGGAGACCGTGGAGACCGGTGATGGTGAAGTAGATCGCGTAGTAAGTGTTCCAACGCGGGGTGAAGGTCGATTCAAAGCCGATGTTCTCGCGGGGAATGTCCACCGAGACAAAGTGCTTGTTCATGTCCTTGTTGTAGTGGTCGGCGCCGGCGAAACCGTCGAGCCAGCCCGGTGTGAGAGCCTCAAGTCCACCCGACTGCGCGAGTTCCGTGATGCTCTTCCCTTCTTCCAAGGCGCGGCCGTAGGCGACCATTTCCTGCCAGTTGACGCGGTAACGTTCGGTGTCGGTCGGGACTTTGCCATGTTTGGCGAGCTCGGCTTCGTGGACTTTCAGCCACTCCTGGTGAGCGTCCCAAAGCTTTTTGAGCGGCTCCTGGGTGAGAATCCAGCTCTGTGCGATGGCGGCCTGGGGATCGATCCCCTTTTCCTCGGCGCGCATGGCCGTGAAGCGGAAATCGATGGCATCGACACCGAGATACATCGGGCTGGCGAGGAGCTCTCCTTTGAAGGCCGTGTCGTCATGCAGCGTCAGCGCTTCGGCCGACTTGTCGATGACTGTTTGCGGATTGAAATTGAGAGCGACGGGCGGATCAATCTTGAAGGTCACGCTCGACTGCGTCGGCACGAGATGCGCTTTCAGTTCCTCGTCGTTCGCGCTCTGGACTTTGTTCCACTCGTCAGACATCACGACTTTCCAGTCGGGATCGTCTTCGTTGATCTCACGGATTTCACTCCAGGATTTCCGGAGGAAGGACTCGCGCGCTTCCGCGTTGTGAGCCCGTGCTTCGAGATAGAGACCCTGGGCTTTGCGGAGAAGCTTGGGGCTGAGAGCATCACCGGCTTTGGCGACTTCGATGAGACGACCGCCCGGTTTTTCCTGTCCGGCGTAGTCGGCCACCAGGGTGATCTTGCTCTCGCCGGCTTGGGCGAGGATGTCTTCGAGGAAGGGACCGTGGAAATTCCGGGTCAGCGGGAAGGTGATCTCGCTGGCTTTGAAATTGACGGTGTTCGCATAGTAGGCTCCTTTTTCGTACTCACCGTCTTCGCCTTTATGGGCGTGGTGGACGTGGCCTTCGGCATCCATCGTCGCTTTGTGGACGTGACCTTCGAGGACGCCGTAGTCCTGCACCGATCCTTCGCCGTGGAGACGGACGGCTTGGTGACTGAACTTGGCTTTATACTCGATCCCTTTAAGAACCATGAAGCCCGCCGCACAGAGCAGCGTGATCCACATGTAAACTTGGAATTGCTTCCAATTGCGGAGCTTCAGCGCCGCCCAGGCGAAGACCACCGTGACGGAGGAGCCGATGAGGATGAAAGTGTTGATGAGGCCCGGGAGGATGGGCAGCGTTCTTTCCGGCCAAGGGAAATCGGCGTAAATCCGCAGGAAGAGGTAGCCGGAGAAGAGACCGCCGAAGAGCATCACCTCGGAGGCGAGGAAGAGCCAGATCCCGATTTTCGAGTTGAAGAGACCGGTGTCCTTGCGGGCGTTGATGGTGAATGGAATTTCCATGGTTCTAGATCAGGCAAATAGGTTAGGCGTGGTCGGAGGATTTCGTCTTGTCCGTCGCGTCGGCGGAGTCACGTTTCGGCTCGATCCACTGCGGGTAGAAGTCCTCATCGTGATCAGGACGGCTGTATTCGTAAGGTCCGCGATAAACGGAGGGCTCGAACGTGAAGTTACCGTGTCCCGGAGGCGTTGGCGTGGCCCATTCGAGGGTGGTTGCGCCCCAGGGGTTGTCGTTCTCGACTTTCTTACCTTTGAAGCAGCTGACGATCATGTTGATGATGAAGGGAATCTGGGCGACGGCAAGAGCCATGGCGGACCAGGTCATCACTTCGTTCCAGGAGAGCTTCTCGAGAACGGTGATCCCGAAGACGTTGGCGCCTTCCGCGCCTTTTTCGAGGTAGGCATCGCCCCCGTTATACCAACGGCGGTGGAAGCCGGACATCCCCTGGGTCAGCATCGGGAAGAAGAGGGTGTTCATGCAGATGAGGGAAGGCCAGAAGTGCAGGTGGCCGAGGAAGTTATCGAGATAACGACCGGTGAACTTCGGGAACCAGTGGTAGATCCCGGCAAAGAGGCCGAAGAGAATGCCGGGAGCCACAACGTAGTGGAAGTGACCAATGACGTAGTAGGTGTCATGCAAGTGCAGGTCCACGAGGTTGAAGGCCAAAGGCAGACCGGTGAGGCCGCCGATCCCGAACATGGGCAGGAAGGCCGCCGCCCAGATCATCGGCATGGTGAAACGGATTGAGCCGCCCCAGAGCGAGATGATCATGGAGGTCAGAAGGATGACGGAGGGCACGGAAATGAGAACCGTCGTGGTTTGGAAGAAGGTCGAGACCATTGGTCCCATGCCGGTGAGATACATGTGGTGTGCCCACACGATGAAGCTCAGGAAACCGAGCACGATGACCCCCCAGACCATGGGCTTGTAACCCCAGAGCGGTTTACGGGTGTGGCAGGGAATGATTTCCGCAACGCAGGCGATGGCGGGCAGGAGGAGAACGTAAACCTCCGGGTGACCGAGGAACCAGAAAAGGTGTTGGTAAAGGAGGGGGCTGCCGCTACCGGAGATGTCGAGCACGCCCGCGCTCTTCGAGTAGAGACCGGTCGGCATGAAGAAGCTGGAGCCGGTGACCCGGTCCATGAGCTGCATGAGGCCCGCGACCTCGAGAGGTGGGAAGGCGAGAAGGAGAAGGAAGCCCGTGACGAGCATGGCCCAGACGAAGAAGGGCAGGCGCATCCAGGTGAGACCTTTGGCGCGGAGGTTGATGATGGTGGTGAGGAAGTTCACGGCCCCGAGGAGCGAGGAAGTGATGAGGATGACCAGACCGATGAGCCATTGCGTCTGACCTGCCATGAACTGGTTGACAATCTGCTGGTCGGCGTAACCCGCGAGCGGCGAGTAGTTCGTCCAGCCGGATTTGGCCGCGCCGGACTCGAAGAAGAAGCTCATGCACATGACCAGTCCGCCCACGAGGTAGAGCCAGTAGCTCATCATGTTCAATTTCGGGAAGGCCATGTCGGGTGCGCCGATCTGGAGCGGGGTGACGTAGTTCCCGAAGGCGGCGAAGCCGAGTGGCACAATGCCAAGGAAAACCATGATCGTTCCGTGCATCGCACCGAACATGTTATAGGTCTCACCCGTGACTTTACCGTCCTGGAGCCAGCGCGCTTTCCACTCGTCCGTGAAGAAAAAGCTCATGAACTCCGGGATCGGCTGGTGCGGGTAGGCAATGCTCCACCGCATGACGATCATGAGGAAGAAGCCGAAAAGAAGGAAAAGACCGGCGGTGATTCCGTATTGAATGCCGATCGTCTTATGATCGGTGGAGAAGACATACTTCTGCCAGAAACCGGGATTGTGGTGGTCGTCGTGATGGGCGTGGTCGCTCATGGGCTGTAAACGGGTGAAAAGTTCGGGATGGTAAAAATGAGTTATTCAGCGGCTCCTTCAACAGGCAGCCAGGTATCGGGATCGATGAGGGTGGCGGGATCAAGCTCTTTGCCTTCCAGCATTTTCGCGTGACCGCTCTTGAGGAGATCGGCAGTGACTTGACCGCTGATCGCTTTGCCCGCTTCGATGGCGTTGGCGGCCATCTCGGGGGTGACGATGGAGGCGTCGTTCCCCCACTCCGTGCGGATGAAGGTCATGACAGCGGCGAGTTCTTTCGCGCCGAGACCGTCGGCCTGCGCCGGCATGTTGGAATTCCACTGGGTGCCCTTGACCTCGATCGGTCCACTCAGACCATTGAGGATGATGAGGGCGAGCGCTTCGGTGTCGCCCGTGACCCACTCGGATCCGGCGAGAGGCGGGAAAGCTCCGGCCTGGCCCTGACCGTCGGGCTGGTGACAGCCGACGCATTTCGAGTAAAGCTTGGAACCTTCCGCGCGGAGGTGGGCTCCGATGGCGACGGGCACGACTTCTCCGCCGGGAATGGGCGGTTGCGGGCGACGCATGTAGCCGTCTTTGACCAAGTCTCCGTAGGCGAAAAGTTTGCCGCCCGAGCCGAGGACCGCTCCTCCGACGAGGATGACGAGGCCGCTCAGGAGAATGATCCACAGGGAAACCGGCTCCAAGCCATTCTCCTGCAAGCGTTTCTCGCGGGAGGCGGCAGCCTGCTCACTGCGCAGGCCGGTGTGGGTTTCGATCACATTGACTTCGTCCTCGAGGTCGGGACGCGCGTCGTTTGGTAAGGAACTCTCAGACATGATTATTTCTCCTCCTTGCTGCTGTCGCCGGCACCGTAGTTCATAGCGGCCGGGACTGGGTTATCCAGGTTGTCTTTTTTCAGCGAGATCAAATAGCTCGCCAAAGCCTTCGCGCGCTCGGTGGGAACGATGGCCCGTCCTTCGGGCGCGGCCACGGGGAGGGCGTCGCCCTGTGCGCCACGGGCGTCGACTTCTTTGAAGAGGCCGGGCTTGCTCGGGCAAACAGAATTGATGAAGAGACCGCGCTTGCCACGGGGATTGTAGAGGTGGACGAAGACCCACTCTTCCGCGGTGAATTCAGGATCAGCCTTGAGGTAAGTCTCGAGGCGGCGACCAAAGTTACTCAGATCCGGTCCGACCCGGGTGATGCCGACGTGAGCCACTTTCTCCCCTGCGAAGTCGAATTCGTTCGTCTCCCGACGGGTGTCGCCATGGTCGGCGTTCTTCCGCAAGCCGGCCCAGTCGCCGCGCCACATGTCATTACCGGCGTAGGTCGGGCGGATCAACTGGCTGTGGCAGTAGTAGCAACCTTCCTGCCCGTAAATTGTCGAGCCTTGGGCCACGGAACCGGCCCGTTTGACTTCATAAACGCCCTCGCTTCCATCGGCCTCCTCGTCATAGGCAGGCGATTTCAGGTTGTTCATGACGGAGTAGGGAATGGCGAGCACAAGGAACCAAGGCAGCCCGAAGCTGACGAGGAGTCCGATAATGAATGTTTTGAGATTCATGGTTGGTGAGTGGCTGGCTTAGGCGTTGAGAGAAGCGTAGTTATCGATTTCACCTTCGGGGCCGTGCGGGCTCCCGGCGTGGGAGGCGGCGAGCAGGGTGGGATGCGAGGAACGGCGTCCCAGACGGGCCCACATGAGGAGAAGGTGGAGGCAGAAAAAGACGTTCGAGATGCTCAGGAAGACCCAGGCAATGGTCGTCCCCCAGCTCATCGCGAAGAGGAGAGTCGCGGCGTCTTTCCAGGGCTTATCCCAGGCTTCACCGGCGATCCCCTGCATGTAGCCGCCGAGGAGGCCCACGCCGACCACGACGACCACGCCGTAGAGCGAGAGGTAGAAGTGCCAGTTGATGAGACGGCGCGACAGCCATTCGCGTTTAGTGATGCGCGGGACGATGAAGTAGATGGCTCCGTAGGCGCAGAGGGAGAAGACGCCGTAGAAGGCGAGTATGTCGAAACCGTAGTTCGTGATGCTGAACTGGGTCATGCGCAGAGTGCCCGTGGTGTTGAGCAGCAGGCTGAGCACCCCGAAGATGAGGAAAGCGATGATGCCCGCGACGGTGAAGCGCAGAGAAGGGCTTTGCGCAGCGAGATCGCCGTGACCTTTGATCGTTTTCAGGATGTTGAGACTCACGGTGAGCGCCGGAATGAGCACAAGCACGGCGGCGGCGGCTCCGACGTAGGGCAGGAAGGCGGGGATGGGAGCCCCGGCCAATTTCTGCATGCCAGCCCAGGGGCCGACGACGGCCAAAGCCCAGAAGCCGAAGAGAGCGAGGCTGTAGCTGTAAACCGGGCGACCGGTGACTTTCGGAGCCAGGTAGTAAGCGGCGGCGAGGGCCACGGGAATGAAGAAGAGAAGGACGAGCGCGGACTTATACCAGGCAGCGACAGCCGAAACCATGAGCGGGTGGGCATCGAGGTTGAAGGCGAAAAGGTGGGCACTGGCGAAGATCCAGGGGAACCAGAACATCGCGGCGAGCAAATACCATTGGCTGATGTAAACATGGCCACCCTCGCGGAATTGGAAGGACACGAAGCAACCGGAGACAATCAGGAGGTAGGCGATGAAGAGAACCGGCCAGATGGCGGGCGGGAATTCCATGAGGGGCACGCCCGAGCCCTTGCCCATGAGGATGGCGAGGAGACCCAGCGAGATGACGAAGTTCCAGATGTGGCCCGCGACGAGGATGAGTGGCGCGTGCTTCGAGTTCTGACGGGCAAGACGCGACATGAGCCAGATGAGAACGCCGAAGGCCGCTTGGCAGGCCCAGCCGTAGACGAGCGCGCTCATGTGAGCGGCATCGATCTTACCGGAATCAAACCAGGAAAAGCAGGAGAGAAACTCCGGCGAGTGTTTTTTCGCGGAGGCGATCAGGCCGAAGAAGACGGCCACGGCCAGCCAGGCGGCTCCGCTGGTGAAGAAAAACATCACGGGATGACGCAGCGAGCGGTCGATGTCCGCGCGCAGGGCGATATCCTTCGGATCTGCATTGTGTGAATTTTCTGCCATGTCGGTGGATGGTTAAAAAATAGTGGGTGGGCCTGCTTACTCGGCAGCCGGAGCTTGTTGGACAGGCATCGCGCCTTTTTTCGGAGTGCTGGAGATCAGCGTTTTGACCATCTCCTCGCGGGCGGTGGCCAGAGCTTCGGGGTCGAGCGCAGCGGCCTGGGCCTGGTCAACGGTGGACTTGATTTCCAAGCGGGCTTCCGCCTTTTCTTCGGTCGCGCTGGCGTCGCCGTCGGGTGACACCAATTGGAACACCAGGGTGGCGAGGGCGAAGACCGCGAAGAGAGCCAGCCCGAGCCAGAAGGCACTGAGCCGTTTGATGGGATTATCTTGGGTGGACATACTTAGTTCGATACGTTGGCGGATTCCAGAATGCGCGGGTCGCGATTAGGGTAGAGAGCCACGGAGGTCAAGTTCCGCAGGTAAAGAAAAGCGAATCCGCAGCCGATGATGACGAAGGCGAGGAGGTCGCCCAGGAAGGAGACGACGCCACCGATCCAGAGTTCCGGGTGGTGGTTGACGACATTGCCGACCGAGGGGCCGCGCTCTGGGATGACCATGTGGTAAACATCAAGGGCGTGGATGACGAGGATGTAGAGGCACATCACCATCATGAAACCGGGCTTTTTCTTCACGTCGGAGCGCAGGAGAAGGAGGAAGGGCAGACCGAAGTGACCGAAGACGAGGATCAAGCTCACCAGGTTCCAGTTTCCGGTGTTGCGCAGGATGAAATACATCGTTTCTTCCGGCACGTTGGCATACCAGTAGAGGAAGTATTGCGAAAAGGAGACGTAGGCCCAGAAGATGGTGAAGGCCAGCGTGAGTTTACCCATGATGTGGTAGTGCTCCTGGGTCACGACCTTCTTGAGGTAGCCCGCTTTTTGCAGGAGGAGAGCCGTGATGATGAGCAGAGCCATCGAGCTCAGCGCGGTGCCTGCGAAGCAGTAAACCCCCCACATCGTCGAGAACCAGGCGAAGTTGAGCGCCTTGATCCAGTCGATCGCCAGGAAGGAGAAACCGACGGCGAAGAGGAACATGCCGGTGGCCGACCAGGCGCGGGCGCTGAAGAGACGGGCCGTGCCGGGATTCGGGTCGGTGTCCTGATCGACGGAAAGTTTGCGCAGTTTCCAGATGTAGAAGCCGATGACGGCGAAGTAGAGGACGAAGCGCAGGTGCCACATCGTCGGATTCAGGTAAAAGACCTTGTTCGCGAGAAGGTGGTCGTGCGGATCGGCGCTGTTCATGAGCGCTTCCTTGGCCGAAGCCCCTTCCGGCGCGTGCTCCATGGCAGCTTGGAGAGAGGTCATCCACTCCCAGAGGTATTTCTGCACGTCGGGGATGAGCAGCGGCAGGGCGAAGACGGCCATGAAAGGCACGACGAAGCCGAGGTTCTCCATGAGACGGCGGACGGAAGTCCCCCACCCCGAGTTCGAGAGGTTGTGCAGCAGAGTCCAGAAGACGCCGCCGAAGGTCAGCGTCAGGAAATAGAAGAGCGCGAAAAGCCAGGAGAAGGCGTAGCTGCCCTGCTCCGTGCCATCACTCAGGAAGAGGAAGGCGATACTGGCGACGAAGCCCACCACGGCGGTGCCACCGGTGATGGTTTTCCATTTCGTCAACTTACTGGCATCGAGGTGCTCGCCCCCGCTCGGAATGTCTTTGGATGTCACAAAGTGGCCCATGAGATTGCGTTATTTTGAAAGGTTTTGAAGAGTGCGGACATAGGCCACGATGGCCCAGCGATCACGGACGGGCAGGTTGTGCTTGTAGCTACCCATGTTGCCCTTGCCGTTGGTGATGACGTTGTAGAGGTGTCCGTCGGGATACTTGTTCTGCGTGAAGATCTTGAGATCGGCAACGATGCTGGCCATCCCCTGATACTGGGCGATCACGCCTTTTCCATCGCCCGACTCCCCGTGACAGGGGGCGCAGTGGACGGCGAACATTTCCTCGCCGCGAGCGAGAAAGGCGCGGGCGGAAGCTTCGTCTTTGAGTTCCAATTCTTCCGGCATGCCGTTGCCATAGGTGCCTTCAAACTGACCGGTGTAGTAGTAACCGGTGCGACCTTCGCCGAACTCGACGGGCAGGACGCCGTTGTCACCTCTGTTCGGGACGGTGCCAGCGACCGGCTGGCGGGCCCCCATGCCGTCTTCGAAGAAGGCATCGGGTTTCTGGCCCTTGAGTTTGTCCTGCGTGTCCATGTCGGGGAAGACCTCGACAGGTGGCTGACTGAATTTGTCACCCCGGAAGCCGCCGATTCCGACGACGCAGATGATGGCGAGGGCGTAGATGAGGAAAAAGTATTTCATGGTTTCTTACTGGGCGTCGTCTTCCACTAGTTCGATGTTCGCTCCCCCGAGTTCCTCAAGAAAACTCTTGGTCTCTTCGGCGGAAAATTTGCTATCGCGCGCCTCAATGGCGATGAAGAACTTGTCATCGGTCACGCGGTTGAATTGCTTGCTCGCAAAGAGCGGGTGGTTCAGGCGGGGCAACTGCATGAGGCCGAGAAGACCGAAAAGGGTCGTGAAACCGGAAAAGAGAATGGTCAGCTCGAACATCACGGGGAAAAAGGCCGCCGTCGTGAAGATGTTGGCCGGCTTGGCCTGCACCACGGTCGGGTAAATGACGACCTGGGTGGAGTAAGCCAGGGTGAGCGCCGTGAGGAAGCCCGTCAGACCGCCGAAGAAGACGAAATAGGGCAGGATCGAGCGCTTGAGACCCATCGCACCATCCAATCCGTGGATCGGATAAGGCGAATAGCAATCCCACTTTTTAAATCCGGCGTCGCGGACTTTTTCCGCCGCCTTGTAAAGCTTGGAGGCGTTTTCAAATTCGGCCAAATAGCCGTAAACTCTGCGAATGGTCGTGCTCATCAGGCGTCAGCGGTCTTGGTTTCGATTTCGTGCTGGTAGGCGGCTTCGGTTTTCACCCCGTCGTCGGGATGGTCTTTCTTGTCTTCGTCGTGCGGATCGCTTTCGAGAAGCGTCCATTTCACCTCGGCAATGTTGATGCAAGGCAGGAAGCGGAGGAAGAGGAGGAAGAGAGCGAGGAACATTCCGATCGTGCCGACGAAGGTCATAACGTCAACGGCACTCGGGCTGTAGTATTTCCAGTCACCCGGCAGCCACATCCGCGCCAGGGTGGTGACGATGATGACGAAACGCTCGAACCACATCCCGATGTTCACACACATCGCCACGCCCATGACCACCCAGAGGTTTTCACGCATCGACTTGAACCAGAAGATTTGCGGCGAGAGGACGTTGAGCGACATCATGGCGATGTATGCCCAGGCGTAGGGACCGGTGAGGCGATACCAGAAGGCGGCGCCCTCGTATTTCGCCCCGGAGTAGAAGGCGATGAAAAGCTCCATCAGGTAGGCGTAACCCACGATCGTTCCGGTCAGGAGAATGATTTTTGCCATGTTATCGATGTGCTTCATCGTGATCATGTCATGCAGACCGTAGATGAAACGGGCGGGAATCATGATCGTGAGCACCATGGCAAAGCCCCCGAAGATCGCCCCGGCGACAAAGTAAGGCGGGAAAATCGTGGTGTGCCAGCCCGGCACGACCGAGGTCGCGAAGTCGAAGGAAACGACCGAGTGCACTGAGAGCACGAGCGGGGTCGAAAGGGCCGCGAGAAGCAGGTAAGCCATTTCGTAGTGGCTCCACTGGCGGTTTCCGCCGCGCCAGCCAAGTGCGAAGATGCCGTAGAGCGTCTTGCGGATGCCGGGCTTGCAGCGGTCGCGAATGGTCGCGAGGTCCGGCACCATGCCGAGGAACCAGAAGATGAGGGAGACCGTGAAATAGGTCGAAACGGCGAAGACGTCCCATAAAAGCGGCGATTTGAAGTTCTGCCAGACCGCGTTGGCGTTCGGGATCGGAGCCAGGAACCAGGCCATCCAGACCCGACCGACGTGGAAGGCCGGGAAAATACCGGCGCACATCACGGCGAAAATGGTCATCGCTTCCGCCGCGCGGTTGATCGAGGTCCGCCAATTCTGACGCGTCAGGAAGAGAATGGCCGAAATGAGCGTTCCGGCGTGGCCGATACCAATCCAGAAGACGAAGTTGACGATGGGCCAACCCCACATCACGCGGTTGGTGTTGCCCCAGACCCCGACCCCCGTGGAGACGAGGTAAGTCAGGCCGAAGCCCACACCGATCAAGGCGATGATGGCACTCGGGATGAAGAGAATCCACCACAGGAAGGGCTGCGGCTTCTCAATCACTCCGCAAATCCGCTCCGTAATCCAGTGATAGGAACGCTTGTTGAGGATGAGTTTTTCCCGCTCCAACACCGGGATTTTGACATCCGACGGATTCTTGCCGTCGGAATTCTGCTGTACGGTCGCTTCGGCCATGGTTTCTGGTCTAAATGCTTAGTGAACGTGAATGGTGGCTTGCCCGAGGTATTTGGCGTCGGGCATGTTTTCGTTGGGATTCTTCACCCGCGCCAGGTAGCTGGTGCGAGGACGGGTGTTGAGGTAGTTGAGCAAGTCGTAATTCCGCTTGCTGTTCTTTGCCCGGACGAGCTTGGACTTCTTGTCGAGCAAGTTCCCGAAGGTGATCGCGCCGGATTCGCAAGCGCTCTGGCAAGCCACTTCCACCGCATCTTCCTTCAGGCGCAAGTCCTTGACGCGGTCCACCTTGTAGTCGGTCGATTTGACTCCGGCGGCCTGGGCGTTGAACTTGACCTGCTGCTTTTTCTTGATCTTCGCTCCTTCGAGACGCTGCACGCAGTAGGTGCATTTCTCCATGACCCCGCGCATGCGCACGGTCACGTTCGGGTTGCGCTGGAGGTGCGGCGCGGTGCCTTCCTGCTTCTCGCCGAAGGGACCTTTGTAGAGGTTCTTCTTCACGAGCGGGTTACGCTTGTTGTAATCGAAGAAATTGAAACGACGTGCTTTATACGGGCAGTTGTTCGCGCAGTAACGCGTCCCGATGCAGCGGTTGTAGGCCATCGAGTTCAGACCTTCCTCGGTGTGCACCGTGGCGTTCACCGGGCAAACGGTCTCACAGGGAGCCTGCTCGCACTGCACACAAGCGACCGGCTGCGGAATCATTTCCGGATTCTGCCGGACCCATTCGGGCGACTTCACCTTGTTACCGGCCTCGTCTTTGGCGTAGTGACCGTGGTCTTTCTCGTAGGTGTAGGATGCGTAATAACGATCCATGCGGATCCAGTGCATTTCACGACCTTTGGCCAGCTGCTCCTTACCCACGACCGGGATGTTGTTCTCGGCCTGGCAGGCCACGAGACAGGCGTTACAACCGGTGCAGGAGTTCAAGTCGATGGTCATCCCCCACTGGTGGAGGTCATCCCAGAGGTGATCGGCGGCTGCCGCATCTCCGTGCCAGTTTTTGGAACCTTTCGGCTTGTAAATATTGACGTTGGCCGGCGCGTGGGAGTCCATCCCTTGCTTTTTGACCTTTTCCAACTGCGTCGCGTAGTCGCCCTTGCCGTCGATTTCATTCGTGGAAATCTCGCGAGCGAGAGCGCGACCATACATCGAGTGATGGTCCTGCGTGCGGGCAATCGGGTATTTTTCACCCAGCTCGCTCAGGCTCACTCCCGCTACGAAGTAGGGATGCTTGGCATCGCGCAGGCGATAGGCGTTGAAACCCGTGTTGAGTCCACCGTCACCCACCGTAGGCTGGGCGGGATCAAAGTTTTCCGCGCCTTGGCGACCGTCGTCGGCGGCCTGGCCGTAGCCCACGGGGAGGCTGATCGTGCCGTCGGCCTGACCGAAACCGATCAAAACAGGAACCTGTAGTTCTTTCTCGCCCACTTTCAGGCTGACCATCGGAGCGGCGGCGTGCTCGCCCTCACCCTCTTCGGGGACGGCGGCCGTTTTGCTCTCCAACTGGACAATGTGATCGTAAATGCCGAGATCTTTCGCGGTCTGCGGAGAGACCGTGGCGGCGTTGTCCCAAGTCAGTTTCGTGACCGGGTCCGGCGCTTCCTGCAACCAGACGTTGTCGATGTAGCGACCGTCCCACACCGAGGCGTCGGAGGCGAAAAGCAATTCCAGACCTTCCGCGACCTCTTCCGGGGCCTCGATCGGGGCGTCCTGCGCTGCGGCCGCTTCTTTGTAACCGCTTTCCGCGTAAAAACCTTCCTTGAGAGCTTCTTTCCAGGCGGCTTCGTTCTCCCCTCCGGCCAGAGCCGCAAAGGTCTTCTTCACCTCCGCCATCGCAGGCATGGCCTCTTCGGTTGGCAGCACGCCGCCGTTGAGAACGGCATGAAGGAAGTCCAACTCGGAAATCCCGCCGTAAAGAGGCAGAATGAGGGGCTGCAGCAGCGAGTAAACGCCGGATTTCGAGGCCGCGTCGCTCCAGCTTTCCAGGTAATGAGCCGCCGGCAGATGCCAATCAACAGCCCAGGCTGTGGCGTTCGTACGGGTGCCAAGCTGGACGCTCGTTTTGACCTTGCCGAGCAGATCGGCGAAGCCAGCCGCGTCGTAAACGGGGTCGGCGGGCGTCAACAGGACGAGATTCTCAATCTCCCCGGCCTCGACTTTCGCCGCGAGGCCCGCCAGCGACTCCATTTCGGGTCGGCCGGTCTGGTAAGCTTTGACAATACCCTTTTCGAAGGCTCCCAACTTGCGGTTCATCTGCACCGCGAGCTGCTGCAGGGCTTCGCCATGACGGCTCCCCACGACGACGACCGCAGAACCTTTCTGCAAGTCCGCCGCGCACTCTTTGATCCAGCTCTGATAAAGGCCGTTGGCCTAGATCGG
>JBNNED010000414.1:0-5142 GCA_050285825.1 Verrucomicrobiales bacterium
AAAACGGCAAAAAAGGGCTGCCCGTCCTTTCGTTTGCGATAATGCGCCTTGCCGCTCGACTCGTCCCAGAGCTGGCGTCCCTTGCGAAACTTCACGTTGTAGTCCGTTTTCGAGTTATTGGTGCAATAATAGCCCGCCTCGCGGAGCAGCTCGGGATACATCGGCAATTCCTCCGGAATCCGGTAGCTGCTGCGGTGGTGCTGGAGGCCAAGAGAGACCGGATACATCCCCGTCAGCAAAGTCGTGCGCGCCACCGAACAGACCGGGGCGTTGGAAAATGCTCGCGTGTAACGCACGCCCTGCGCGGCCAGGGCATCAATGTGCGGCGTCTGAGCCAACTCATCGCCATAACAGCCCAAATACGGCGAGTTATCCTCCGAAGTGATCCACAAAATATGCGGCCGCTCGGCTCCGGGCAGAAAATTTGCCATACAGATGAAAAAAGCCAGGGAAAGGACAGGTAGTAAACGCATCGCGGAAAATCATACCCCGCTTACAGCCTCAATTCGTCAAAAAAAACATGAAAATCATCAGCTCACTCCTCGCCCTGACCCTCGCCAGCGGACTCCTGCACGCCGAGCCCACCGCTCTTTTCAACGGCACCGACCTCAGCGGCTGGAAAAGTGACGCCAAAGGCGATTTTCCTTATTGGACAGTGAAAGATGGTCTTCTCGTCTGTCAATCCGGCCCCGGGAAAAAAGGCTCCCACCTCTGGACGGAGAAAGAATTCCGTGACTACACCCTGACGCTCGATTTCAAATACGGCGAAGGCACCATCGACTCCGGCGTCATGGTGCGCGGCGGAGGCGACCAGATCCAAATCGGCATTTCCGGCTCCCTGAAGCGTGATCTCACCGCCGCCCCATACATTCCCGGAAAAGGCTACCCCGTCGAAAGCAAAGCCGCCATCGAGGCCGTCAAACAAGACGATTGGAACACCCTCAAAATCGTGGTCAAAGGCGACACCTACCAAACCTGGCTCAACGGCGTGGAAGGCATCACCTACACTTCGAAAACAGCCAAAGAATCCGGAAAAATCGGCCTCCAGCTCCACGGCCAACGCGACATGAACATCAGCTTCCGCAACATCATGATCGAAACAGCGGAGTGAGCCCGTCAGAGCGTGGGTGAGTTTGGCTCAGGGAAGCGTTGAGACGTTCAAGCATTCACCTTGATTCGAACAATCCTTTTCCGTTGATACAAATGAAGTCAAGCAAGTGCATTGCAATCGGAGGCATCTTCATCATCGCCTCGTATTTGGCACAAGCCATCGGCATGTCGATCGCCCAAGCCAATCAGGCAATTGCCGCAAGTCATTTGGAGGAGGGTGATCGCACTGACCCTGAGGCGCTTAAAAGAAGCATCGCATCTTTGGCTCAAGAACTAGACAACACTCAAAACATCATCTTAACGAGTGTCGTCAGTAGTTTTCTACAGATCTGCGGCATCGCCTTCCCAGTTTTCGGTATTTATAGACTGGCAAAAATGATCGAGGCCTCACAATCATCATAAGAACCTGCCATCTTGCTGCCACGTCCCTTCGACGGGACGCCAAAGCGTGATTGGCAGGCTGCCGCGCTCCCCTCCGCATTCCGCACTCAGCGTTCCCACTTCCCGCTTGCCAGCGGGGTCTTCCGCCAGCTTAATCCCTCCATCAAAACCACCGCAGCCAGCCGCACCTGGGCCGAGATCGATCTTTCCGCTCTCGACCACAACCTTCGTTTCGCCCAAAGTCACAGCGGGCACGCGCTGATGGCCGTCATCAAAGCCGGTGCCTATGGTCACGGCCTCCTGCCGCTCGCCCGCCATCTCGACCAGCACCAGCTTCCCTTTCTCGGCGTCGCGCACATTGATGAGGCGCGCCGACTCCACCAGGCCCGCATCCGCACCCCCCTTTACCTCCTCTCCGCCACCTCCCCGGGGGAACGGGCGGAAATCGCGGCCAAAGGCTGGACGCCCTGCCTCTGCACCTTGGAAGAAATTCACCATTTCGGTCGCCTCTCCCAAGAAAAACCGCTCACGGCCCACCTCGCCATCGACACCGGCATGGGGCGCGGCGGGCTGCAGGAAAACGAACTCCCCGAGGCCCTCTCCGCTCTCCGGCAATACCCTGCGCTGAAGATTGGCGGAATCGGCTCCCACCTGCCTGTCGCCGACGAAGACGCGGACTTCACCCGAGGGCAATTCGCGGACTTCGACCGCCGCGTCACCGGCATTCTCGCCACTTCCGGCTGGTCGAAAAACGAGCATTTCCACATCCACCTCTCCAACTCGGCCGGTCTCCTCGCTTATCAAAGCGAAACCACGAACCTCGCCCGCCCCGGTCTCCTCCTCTACGGACTCTCCCCCCTTCCCGAGTATCAACAAGAGCTCCGCCCCGTCCTCACCCTGAAAACCCACGTCTCCCTCGTCCAGGAACTCCCCGCCGGACATGGCGTTTCCTACGGTCGCACCCTGCTCAGCCGCGACACCCGCATCGCCGTGCTCGGCATCGGCTATGGCGACGGCTACCCGCGCGCGCTTTCCGGTCAAAACGCCCACGCCCTCATCCACGGCAGGCCCTGCCCCCTGCTCGGCCGCGTCACCATGGATCAAATCATCGTCGATGTGACCCACCTTCCCGATTGCCAGGCCGGCGACCACGCCACCCTCTTCGGACGCGACCTTCTCGTCAGCGAGCTCGCCACCAAAGCCGGCACCATCCCCTGGGAAATCCTCACCCAACTCACCCCCCGCGTCGAACGCCGCTACCTAAGCTAATGGAACGCGGGTAAAATGCCCGAAGGGCGCTTTAGCCCGCAAACATCTCTTCAGCCCCCAAGCATCCGCCCTTCCCTCACTTTCCCTTCGCCTTCGTAATATGCGGTGGCCGGAGATAAAAGGCTTCCAGCACGCGACCCGCCGCCTCCGCCCGCTCCCCCTCCGTCCGCCCGCGCCAGCTCCGCCACAGCCCCTCCGCCGTCGACGTCCCCTCCAGAACCGATGCGCCCGCTTTCCCCGGCAGTCTCTCCGGCGACTCAAAAGTCACTAAATTCTCGCCCGCACACGCCTCCACAAAGCGCTCGAACTCCTCCGCTTCCAGCAACTCCGCCTCTCCCGCCACGCGCCCCCGTTCATCCACCCGCAGCCGAAAAAAACTCCCGCGCCGCGCATCGCCCACCGCCCAGCCCCCGCCCGCCAGCTCCGCCACCCCCTCGAAGGAGCACAAACCCGTCACCCGCGCCCCCCGTGCAGTGGGCATCCTGCCCGCTGATCCCCCCCCACATCCCTGCGCCTGACCCACCGCCTGCGCCACCGCGATTCCCACCCGCGCCCCATTATAACTCCCCGGCCCCGTTCCCACCACGAGCTCGCTCAAGGCCACCCCCGCTGGAATTTGGCCTAAAATCCGCTGCAAAGGCTCGAACAAATCCACCTCCTGGGAGCGCTCGCTCTCGAACGTCTCCCGCGCCACGATCTCCTCTCCCTTCGCCAAGCACAAACTCGCCTGCGGCACCGCCGTTTCCAGCACCAAAACCCACTCATCCTGCTCAGCCCTTGTCATCTCCGCGACCATCCCCCGTCCCAGCCCGCCTGCCAACTAAAAACCCGAAATTCTCAACGGAAACCCTTGCGTCCCCTCCGCACAGAAACTATGACTCTGAAAGTCAAATTTCAATCATCACCATAGAATACCATGTCAGATTACGCCAAAGGCCTTGAAGGAGTCATCGCAAACGAATCCGCCCTCTCATCCGTCGAAGGAAAAGCCGGCCGCCTCTCCTACCTCGGCTACCACATTGATGACCTCGTCGAGCACTGCAGCTACGAGGAAGTCGTCCACCTCCTCCACCGCGGCAAACTCCCGAACAAAGCCGAACTCGCCGACCTCGAAAGCACCCTGCGGAACGATCGTCAGCTCCCCGACGGCGTCATCGAATACCTCAAAATCGCCCCCAAGGACGCCAATCCCATGGACATCATCCGCACCGGAGTTTCCATGCTCGGCCTCTACGATAAACGCGCTAAAATCGGCGAACCCGACCAAGCAGCCAACCGCGAAGTGGCCCTCTCCATTTGCGCCCAGGTTCCCGTCATCGTGGCCTACTTCCACCGCATCCGCCAGGGGCTCGATCTCCCCCCCGTGCGCAACGACCTCTCCGAAGCCGCGCACTTCCTCTACCTCATCAACGGCGAGGAACCTTCCGCCGCCGCTGTCAAAACCCTCGACATCGCCTACATCCTCCATGCCGACCACGGCATGAACGCCTCCACCTTCTCCGCCCGCGTGACGGTCGCCACCCTCTCCGACATGTATTCCGCCATCACCTCGGCGGTCGGCACCCTCAAAGGCCCCCTCCACGGCGGTGCCAACGAAGGCGTCATCAAAATGCTCCAAAAAATCGGCGACCTCGACAAAGTCGATGCCTACGTCGAAGACTGCCTCACCAACAAAAAGAAAATCATGGGCATCGGGCACCGCGTTTACAAGGTCCTCGACCCCCGTGCGCCGCACCTCCAGAAGATGGCCATCAAGCTCACCGAAGAACTCGGCGAAGCGAAATGGATCAAGATGTCGGAGCGCATCGCCGAACTCATGCGCGAGCGCAAAGGCCTCAACGCCAACGTCGATTTCTACTCCGCCACCGTTTACTACTCGCTGGGCATCCCCACCGACCTCTTCACCCCCATCTTCGCCATCGCCCGCGCCTCCGGCTGGACCGCCCAGGTCCTCGAACAACTCGAAGACAACCGCCTCTACCGCCCCCTCACCAAATACGTCGGCCCCGCCACCCTCAGCCCCGTCCCTCCCATCGAGGAGAGATAAGCTGAGATTCCAGAAACCCAGATCCAAGACACAAGAGCAGCCCCACCGCGCCTTGTGTCTTTTTTACATCGAATCACTCTCAAGGAGCTGAGGCATCCTGCCTGAGTTGCCATGCCTGAAGTCTTCTGCGAACTCATCCCGCTCTGGAATTTCAGGATAAACCCGCTTTCGAGCACATGACCCGTAACATCCAGGACGGACTCCTCCAAATCGTCACTCCCTATGTGAATTTCTACCTTCTCACCGAGGGGAAATCGGCCATTCTCATCGACAGTGGTTTTCTCGGTGGTCTCGACGAGATTGAAAAAGCTCTGTCCTCCCAAGACCTCGACTGG
>JBNNED010000415.1:0-2627 GCA_050285825.1 Verrucomicrobiales bacterium
TGGTAGAGCCCCGGATTGTGATTCCGGTTGTCGCGGGTTCGAGCCCCGTCAGTCTCCCCATTTTTTCCTGAAAAAGAGCAAGTTGTCATGACTTGCTCTTTTTCTTTGTTTTCGATCCGGCTTGATCCTGTAGGACGAGAAAAAGCCTTTCGTGGCTTGATCTTAGGGCGTGCACTGGCTTTCATCGCGCCATGCAAAGCGATTTGGAGCAGTTGGTAGCGGGGACGGCGAAAGTTCTTTCCGAAAAGGAGCTGGCGGACAAGTTGAAGGAAGGTCGCCCGCTGCGGGTGAAGTTGGGGGTGGACCCGACGGCTCCGGACATTCACCTCGGTCACACCGTGGCCCTGGAGAAGCTGCGGCAGTTCCAGCAGCTCGGGCATCAGGCCGTGCTGATTATCGGGGATTTTACCGCTACGGTGGGCGATCCCACGGGGCGCTCGGCCGCGCGCCCGCCGCTGACCCGGGACGAGGTCCTGGAGAACGCGAAGACTTACACCGATCAGGCCTTCAAGATCCTTGATCGGGAGCTGACGGAGGTGGTTTACAACGGAGAGTGGTTCCGTCGCATGACTTATGAAGAGGTGCTGCGGCTCAACGCGCGGGTGACAATGGGGCAGATGTTGCAGCGGGAAGATTTCAAATCGCGGGTGGAAAAAGGCCAGGAAGTGCGGCTCCATGAAATCCAATACCCCATCATGCAGGGCTGGGACTCGGTGGAAGTGCGCTCGGATGTGGAGATCGGCGGGACGGACCAGTTGTTTAATATCCTGGTCGGGCGCGACTTGCAGAAGGAAGAGGGCCAGCCCCAGCAGGTTGTCATGTTGATGCCGCTTCTGGAGGGGCTGGACGGAGTGAAAAAGATGTCGAAGAGCGCGCACAATTACGTCGGCGTGGCCGAGGAACCGGTCGAGATGTTCGGTAAGTTGATGAGTGTGAGTGACGAGCTCATGGATCGCTATTACCTGCTCCTGCTGGGCGAGGCGCGCGCGGAGGAGCTTCATCCGATGGAGGCGAAGAAGGAGCTGGCACGGCGCATTGTCGCGCGCTATCACGGAGAGGACGCCGGGGTACGGGCGCGGGCGGACTGGGAAACGCGCTTTTCCAAGCGGGATCTCGCCGCCGCCGATCTCCCGGAACTGGCCTTGGCCGACCTTCCCGAGGGAGCCACGGTGCTGGAGGTCGTTTCGCAGGCCTTTTCCGCTGCCTTCTCGCTTCAGAAGTCGAATGGCGAGCTGCGCAAGCAGTTCATCACCACCGGCGCGGTGCAGTTGGATGGTGAGAAGCTGAGCGACCCCGTGGCTGTTTTCTCAGCGGAGGCCGGGCAGGTGCTGCGCTTGAGTAAAAAGCAAAGTGTGCGGCTGATTTGAGGTGATACCGGCAGGATGCCGGTGCTCCCCGACTCGCTGCCCCATGGGAACGCGGATTTCAATCCGCAGGCGGGACGCCTACGCTCCTTATGCTCAGCTGATGCCGGTCATGCGGATTTGGCCGTGGTGCTTGGCGCCTTCGGCCACGGTGAGGGAACCCACGCTGATGTCGCCTTTCAGGGTCGCTTTTTTGAGGAGCGAGAGCTTGCCCTGGCAACGGATGTTGCCCTTGACGGTGCCGTCGATGACGACTTCCCGCGCGGTAACTTCGTTGAGAAATTCCACTTCGGCCCGTTTTTCGATGATCAATCGCCGGCAAGTCACTTCGCCCATGAGCTTGCCGTGACGCCTGATGGTGAAGTCGCCCGAGCACTCCACGCCCCCGCTGAAGCTGCCGTCGACGACGAGGTTATCGCACTGGATCGTAGTGCCTTGGACGAGCCCTTGCTTGTGGATGGTGACGTTGCCGCGCGTCTGGATGCTCTTGTTCCAGGTGTCTTTGATGTCGAAATCGCGGAGGCTGATATAGAGGCCGCACTTGGGACAGAGGGCCGAGGAAGAGCGTAGAGAGACTTCGTGTTCGTGCCGGCAATCGAAGCAGCGCACGAGGCGGCGTTTGTTTTTCCCGTGGACGATCTGGCGTCCGAGGGGGATGGAGGCGGGGGGGGAGGGCGGTTTGAGGTCGCTTTTTTCGACTTTTTTCGCCTCGGGTTCAGCTGCCGGTGGGTTGGCGGGAATGGGGGAGGGAAAGGCAGGAGGAGGAGTCGCTTCTTGCGCGAGATCCTTGGTCTCGGACGGCAAGGGGGAGGGGGTTTTTGCCGGAGCTGAGGCGGGTGCCGGGGAGGGAGGCTCAGGCGAGCGGCCTTCCACGAGGGCGGGCGCGGGGATGCTTTTGGGGAATTGCCGGATCTGGCTCCGGTGCGGAGGGACGGCTTGCCCCTTGACAATTTTCAAGTGTAAGCCGCAGCGCCGACAATTCGTTGAAACTGCGAGGAGCGGCTCCTCTTGTTGGTGGGAGCACTCCGGGCAGGTGATCTGAATTTTCGAGCTGCGTGACTTTTTAAAAAAGGCCAGAATGCTTGAAGGTGAGTCGTTTCGAGAGGGCTTAACGGGGGGCTCTCATCCCAAGTGCTGCGTCGCTCAACCGTTGTTGGGCTTGTTATCCTGCTGGTTTTGCGGGCGGGATTGGTTGTTACCGCTGTTGTTCGGGCCGCCGGAATTGCCGCCCTGGGCTTTTGGCTGCAGGGAAGGGGTGCCCAC
>JBNNED010000416.1:0-6306 GCA_050285825.1 Verrucomicrobiales bacterium
TATTGCAGCGGATTAAAATCCGCGTTCCGTGGGTGCTTGGAAGGTGCCGCCGCGGGGAGGGGGTAGCTCTGTACGGGGGAGGATTTTCTAGGCTTCGGGGGAGAAGGGTTTGCGGGCTTGTTGGTATTTCAGGGCCGCTTCGGTGCGGGTGCGGACGTGGAGTTTGTCGTAGATGTGCTTGAGGTGGGTGCGCACGGTTTCGATGGAGATGGAGAGTTGGGTGGCGATTTCTTTGTTGATGAGGCCTTGGGCGAGGAGGGCGAGGATTTCCGACTCACGGGAGGAGAGGGAGGTGAGGCCGGTTTCTTCACGCGGCTGCTGGTGGAAGGCTTCGACGACGCGCCGGGCGATTTCCGCGCTCATGGGGGCTCCGCCACTGAGGACCTGGGCGATGGCGTCGCGCACTTCGGCCGGGGTGCTGCGTTTGAGGAGGTAGCCGGAGGCTCCGGCTTTGAGGGCTTCGAAGATTTTGTCGTGATCCCGGTAGACGGTGACCATGACGACTTGGATGTCGGGCAGGAATTCCTTGAGGCGGGCGGTCGTTTCAATGCCGGACATGCCGGGGAGGTTGATGTCCATGAGGACGATGTCGGGTCGAAAGGCGTCGATTTTCGGCAGGGCTTCTTCTCCGGAGCCCCAGACGCCGAGGCATTGGTAGTCCGGGGAGGAGTCGACGATGAGGCGCAGGCTTTCGCCCAGTCCTTCGTTGTCTTCGACGATGGCGACGGTGGTTTGGCGAGCTTCTTCGTTCACGGCTGGGCTGGGCGTTGTTTGAGCGGGATGGAGAGGGTGACGATGGTGCCAGTTCCGGGGGAGGAGTCAAGGTGGCTCTTTCCTCCGCAGGCGGCGAGGCGCTGGTGGAAGTTTGAGAGGCCGTGGCCGCGGTGCCGGGCCTCGTCGTCGAGACCCCGTCCGTTGTCCCGCACGCGGAGGTGGAGGTATTCGGCATCGAGCCCGGCGTGCAGGCTGATTTCGCTGGCGCGGGCGTGTTTGATGGCGTTGTTGAGGGCTTCGCGGGTGGCCATGCAGAGGTGGTGGCGGCGTTTGGGGCCGATGACGAGCTCGGGAATCTCGGGGGGGACTTCGCAGTGGTAGGCGAGGCCGGCGTTATTGACGAATTCCCGCCCGTAGGCGCAGAGGTAGTCGATGAGTGAGCGCAGGCTGTCTTCTTCCGGGCTGACGGCCCAGACGATTTCATCCAGGGTGATGACGACTTGGCGGGCTTTGGCGGCGATGTTCTCGAGGGGTTCGCCACTTTGGGCTTCTCCGGCCGCTTTTTCGGCGCTGAGGGAGGCGATGATGGAGAGTTCGGTGAGTTTGGCCCCGAGCTCGTCATGGAGGTCCCGGGAGATGCGTGAGCGTTCTTCGGCAAGGCCGTGCTGCAGGTGGAGGAGGGCGATTTTCCGGCGGGTCCGGACGCGCATGATGGCGATGCCGCTGAGCAGGGTGAGGAGGAGGAGGGCGGCGGCGGCGGTGGCGAGGAACCAGGGTTTTTGCCAAAGGTAGGGGGTGATTCTGATGGGGACGCGCAGGGGCTGGGTGGAGGCGATGCCGTGGCCATTGATGGCGGTGACTTCGAGGTGGTAGTCCCCCGGCGGTAATTCGTCATAGCTTGCGGTGGTGCGCTCGCTGAGGCTGCTCGTGGTTTCATGGCCGGCGAGGCGCACGCGGTAGCGTGTTTTTTCGGGAGAGCCGTAGTTGAGGCCCTGGAAGTGGGCTTCGATGCGTGAGGGCCCCGGGCCGCCGAGGTAGAAGCCGTCTTTCCGGCGGGCGTCTTCTCCGCTGAGAAGGAGCTTGCGCAGGTAGATGGGGGGCGGCGGGGCGGGCAGGCTTTCGCCGGTCTCCGGGCGCACTCCGGCGAGGCCTCGCGCGGTGGGAAACCAGAGGGTGCCGTCCGGCGTGAGCCAATGCCCGGGCTGCACGGTGCCGTTACATTCCCGCGTTCTCATGCCTTCGCTTTGGTCGAGAACGCGCCAGCGGGCGTTGGCTTGGTCCCGGGCGATGAGATCACTCCGTTTGACGCTGAGCACGCCGCTGAGCGAGCCGCACCAGAGTTCATCGTCCGCGCTGAGAAAAAGGGTGGTGATGCGGAGGTCCGGGAGGCCTTCGGCTCGGCCGAATTCTTCCCACTCTTCCTGATGCCGCCGGAAGATCCCCGCGCCGAGCGTGGCCACCCACAGTTCGCCCCCGGGGCCCGTCAGGAGAGCGGAGACGTAGCTTCGCTTGAGCTGATCGGGGGGTGCCAGGTCGGTGATGCGGCGTTGGCCGAGAAAGATGACCCGCCCGTCCCGGGTGCCAACGAGGAGGCCGCCGCCGGGGTGGGGGGCGATGACGGTGGGGCGGATGATGCCGAGGCCCTTGTCTTGTGAGAGGTCCTCGAATGCTCCGTTCTGCCATTGGATGATGCCTTCCGCTCCGGCGAAGACGATGCGGTCTTCTCCGGCCTCGGCCATGGTGAGCGCTCTGGGAAGCCCGGGCACCTCGAAAGGCTCGATTTCCTCCGCTGTCTGGTGGCGGAGATAGATTTTTCCGGTGTCGGAGCGGATCCAGAGCCGCCCCCGCTTGTCTTCCATGAGGCCGACGACGTGGTCCTCACTGCCTGCCGGGCCGGGGAGGAAGTGGTGGCGCAGACCGGCCGGGCCGAATTGATCCAGGCCGCCTTTGAGGCTGGCCAGCCACCAGGTGCCGGAGCGGTCGCGCAGGGCCGTGCGGGGGTGGGGGAGCTCGCGCTCGCTTTGTTGATCGAGGTAGATGAAGCGGCTGGGCTTCAGGCGGAGCAAGCCGTGGCCGTTGCTGGCGAGCCAGAGGTTGCCCTCCCGATCGAGGAAAAAGTTGTTCACGACGAGGGGGTTGTCTCGGTCGGGCAAGGTGAAGAGGAAGCGATTGGGGTGATAGGGAGCGATTGAGATTTCGCGGGCGTAGACGTCGGGGAGATCGGTCAGGGTGGGCGTCGGGCTGCTCTTGCCTGGCGGCTTTTCTTCTTCCACCAGCACGAGGGCTTGATCGACGACGCGGTAGCGCAGCTCGCTCGTGGTCGTGACTTCGACGCCGTTTTCCTTGCCCGTGTGGATGCGGTGGAAGCGCAGGCGTTGGGCGATGAAGTCGGGAGGGAGGGCGAGATGCTCGAACTGCAGGCCGTCGAAGCGCGCCATTCCCTCGGTCGTCGCCACCCAGAGGTAACCTTCGTGATCCTGTGCCACATCGAGAACGACATTCCCCGGGAGGCCGTCGCTCGACTGCCAAGTGCGCGTGAGGAGCTCTCCGTGGAGCTGGTGCGTGAGGGTCACGAGGCTGAGAAGAAGGAGGAGGAGCGGCATCCGGGGGATTGTGACTGGCTGGCGGCTGGGTGTCGAGGCGGGAGTGGGGGAAGGAGGGTGGCCTCTGCGGAGATGGATCGGCCCTGTGCCCGTTATTTTTCTGGTAAAAGGGCGGGGAGTAATTATTATGCCCGCGCTATGATAAAGCTCGCGTTTCCCTTTGTGTTGTCCCTGGCCAGCGTCCAGGCTACGGTTGTCATCAGTGATAGTTTCACCGGCTTGGGTGATGGCGCGTCATTGAACGGGAGGACGCCGGAGACCAGTCTGCTGGGAGGCAATTGGCAATCTGCTACGGCGAATTTGCTGGGCGACGGAGCTGGCGGAGTGGAAGCTACTTTCAACTCGACGGATTCGGCGCGGACGGCGGGGATTGATTTGGGGGTGGGCTTTTTGAGCGCGAACCCCGGGATTTACGAACTTTCCGTGGATGTCTTCAACCCGGGGGCAAGTGACTCGTCCTGGCTTGCGCTTGGCTTCACCCAGGGAATGAACGTGGCTTCAAATTTGGTGGGGAATGCGGGAAATCCTTGGATGCTCTACCGCTATACCGGAAATGTGAATGTCTATGGTGGTGGCGGCGTGAGTAATCAGCGGGCCAGTGAGGTGCCGGTGGCCACGCATGGCGCGGCAACCGGGACGATGCATAACTTGAAGCTCATCCTCGATACCTCAGCGGCTGCCTGGACTCTGCAGGCTTTTATCGATAATTATGAGTTTGATTTGAATGGTGGTTCGGCAGGTACCACCTACACCTTCGCGAGTAACCCCACCTCAGCGCGTTATGTGTCCTTCGGAAATGGCACGAATGGTGTGACGACGGCGGGTGGCTTTGATAATTTCCTCCTCGATTTCACCCCTGTCCCGGAGCCATCGGTGCTGGTCTTGTTGGGGGGGCTCGGCGTGGGCGCTCTGAGACGGCGGCGCTAGAAGCTGCTCTGAATGGCGCAGTATGACGTCCCCTGCTCTCGTGGAGAACGAGCTGGAGGGGACGACGCGCAAAGCGATGCGGTGAGGCTCAGCACGGGCAAGGGTGACTTGAGGTCCTCCTGCTCTCGTGTTCGCGCCGATTGGCTGATTCCGCCGGAGCTCGTGGCTCCAGAGCGGATCACAAAAAAGGTTTTAGGAAACGCGGCGGCGGCGTCTGGCCAGGGAACCCAAGGCGAGTGCCAAGAGGCCCGCGGTGGAAGGCTCGGGGACGATGGTGAGGCGGAGGCCGTTCATGGCAGAAAAGACGCCGGAGTCGCTCGTAGCATCGGTCGTTCTGATGAGGAGCTGGCTGCCGCTGAGAGTGCCGGTGGCGTTGAGGTAGTAGTGGTTCGTGTAGCCGTGACTTTGCAGGTTGAAGACCTGGGTCGCGGTGGTGTTACTGTCCCAGCCACCTGAGGTGACGGCGTTGCCGAGGTAGTCGACGACGGTGAATCCCTGCCACGTACTGCCGCCATCGAGTGAGTAGTCGAAGAAGCCACGGGCATTGCCGGAATTACGGCTGGCGAGGAGGTCGATGCTAACCGTGGAGCCAGCTGCGATGTTGGAGAAATCAAGGGTGAAGGCGTTGGCGACGGCGTCGGTGCTGGTGAAGAAATTATCTCCGGCAACACCGTTGTTACCTGTGGAATAGGCCCAAGCAGGGTTGTTGCCACCGTTATTTGTGGGTTGGTAAACGAGGGTGTTGAAGTTGCTCGTGTTCTTCGACATCGTGCCCGTGTAGGAGAGAGTCACGGCAGTGCTCGAATTGCCTTCGTCGTCAAGAGTGCTGCCATTGACTTCTGCTGTCGTGCCGTAGGTATTCCAAGTGCCACCGGGAATTGCACCAGAAGCGTTGTTGTTAAAATCGACGAGGATCACGCTGGAGTGGGCGGAGGCACTGAGAGCGAGGAGAGCGACAATGGATTTCATAGAGGTTTGCTTGCTTGGGCGGACGTGGGTTGAGTCTGTGGGGAGAGCCTTCGAGTCCGGCGAGGTGTGCCCCGTTTTATTACGAATGTCACGAGGGCCGTCAAGATGGAACTGATACCAGACCGTTTCACTCATTGGTATGACGATGGTGACGCGGGCCTAATCCGTCTCTTTTTTGGTGATTTTTTGAAAGCGGACGGCGTCGGCGATGACGTAGCCCTGGGTGCCGGTCGTTTCGATGAGGAGGCTGCCGGAGCGGCCTTTTTCGAAGTTCCAGGTGCCGAGGCTCTGCCAGCCGCGTCCTTCTTCTTGCTGATTGAGGGTGATTTTTTCGCTGCCGTCGGCGTGGGTGATGGTGAGGGGGATTTTTTTCGCACGCGGGGCGTTGTTGCTCCAGGTGGTGAAGACCTCGTAGCGCCCGGCGGCGGGGAGATCCGGGGTGAAGCGGAGGGATTTCTCGCCTTTGCCCTCGTTGCCATCGTGGAGGTAGTCGGAGCCGAAATATCCGGGGTAGCGGGTGCTGGTGTGCCAGGTGCCGGTTTTTTCAGCGGCGCTGTTGTCGATGATCAGGCCGGTCTTTTCGGGGGCGCTGGGATCGGCGGGCGCGGGTGGCGGGGTGAGGATTTGTCCGCGCTGACGGAGATGGGCGGCGAGCTTTTCATAAGCGAGATCCTGCACGGCGCAGTCGGCATCGAGGGCGAGAGAGGCGGCGGCTCCGGCAGATTGACCGAGGACGAAGAAGGTCCATTCGAGGCGGACTGCTCCGTAGCCGGCGTAGGAGGCGGAGAGGGCGGAGGGGACGAGGAGGTTCTCGCATTCGCTTTTTTTCGGGCGGATGGCGCGGTAGGGGATGCCGAAGGGCGCGTAGTTGTCGTAGTTGATGAAGGCTCCTTCGTTATAAACGGCGCCGTCTTTGATGACGGTGCGGGCGGCGTGGAGGTCGACAAACCACCAGGCGACGCCGATGGGATCGCTGACGGGCGGGGCGGGTTGCAGAACCTTCCCGCTCTGGCCAGTGCGGGGGCGGGCGAGGACGTCGGCTTCCGTGATGACGTAGTCGGAGACGAGGCGGCGGGTGCTGCGGAGGTAAAGC
>JBNNED010000417.1:0-9010 GCA_050285825.1 Verrucomicrobiales bacterium
GAAGCTGTGGCGCCGCCAACCGGACGAGTTCTACAGTCGCGTCATCAAATTCTGCCTGCTTTACGAAGGCCTCATCGGCTCGACCATTCTCCACGACGAAGGATGGCAATTCGTGCAAGCGGGGAAATTTCTCGAACGCGCGGACAAGACGAGCCGGATTCTCGACATGCTGAGCGGCGCCGGCAGCAAGGCGAGCCGGAATGACATGCTCTCGGTGCTGCGTTCTTCCTCGGCACTCACGGCCTTCCGCGTGGAATTTCGCGGCGACATCACCCTCTCAAACGTCGTTTCTTTCCTCCTCTACTCACCGAGTTTCCCCCGGAGCGCCCGTTTCTGCCTCCAGCAGGTCGATCGCGCCCTCCACACGCTCACGGGAAGCCCGATGGGCACCTATGTCAATGAGGTTGAGCGACTCACCGGTCAGTTGGTCGCGCACATCAACTACGCCGGCATCGAGGACGTGTGGGCGAGAGGTCTGCACGACTATCTCGATGATTTCCAGAGCCGACTCAACGAGATCGGGCAGCAGGTTTTCGAAACTTATGTGCTTTTGCCCTTGGAATATCATGATCCATCGTGGACACAACTTCCCGCCGCCCCGTGGCAACAACAACAACAGCAGCAATAAATGCGACTGCGCACCACCCACCTGACGACCTACCACTACTCCAGTCCGGTGACGAACAACGTCAACGACTTGCGCCTGCGTCCCCGCCAAAGCGCGTATCAGGAGGTGGAGCATTGTCTCGTCAGCGTCGTGCCCGCCACGCGCATGAGCCGGTATTTCGATTTCAACCGCAACCAGGTCGGGCATTTTGAAATCGCCCACCCGCATCAGAAGCTGACCATTCAGAGCGAAAGCACGGTGCGCACGCGCAACAAAGTCGATTTCGCCAAGCTTCCCTACGGCACCTCGCACGAAAAACTCCCGCTCTGTCGGCACCTGGAGGAATGCTACCTCTTTCTCCACGACAGTTCGTTCATCGAACGCAGTCCGGAAATCTGGCGGGCCGCGCTCGATATCAAGGACGCTTCCGATGACGTTTTCCAGACCGCCTACGCCGTCATGGAGCACATCCACCGACATTTCGCCTACAAACCGGGCAGCACCAGCGTGAGCACACCAGCCGCCGTGGTCATCGAAAAGAAAGAAGGAGTCTGCCAGGACTTCGCGCACGCCATGATCGCCTACTGCCGCGCGGTGGGCATCCCAGCGCGTTACGTCAGTGGGTATTTTTACGACGCGACACACGACCGCCACCTGCGCGGTGCGCAAGCCTCACACGCCTGGGTCGAAATTTTCCTGCCGGAAGAAGGCTGGATCGGGCTTGATCCGACAAACAATAAAGTCGTTGATGAAACTTACGTCCTCCTCGCCACGGGACGCGATTACGGCGATGTCGCTCCGGTCATGGGCACATATTTTGGCGACGCCCGTTGTCAGCTCCAAGTGAAAGTCGAAGTCGAGCTTTTGCGCTCGTAAGGGCACGACAACTCGCTTGGATCAATCGCGCACCGGTCGATTCAGCTCATGGGCCTGCGCCAGGACCCCGCGCACATAGAGATCATCTCCGATGCTACGAATTTGCGGATTCCGGAGTCCGGGAGCGAGGGCGGGCGCGTCCACACCCCGCCCACCGATCGCGGGCACGTCGCCTCCAGTGATGATCGGGGCGTAGAATAAGGCCATTTCGTCGACCAGTCCGGCGTCGAGAAAAGCGCCATTGAGCCGCCCGCCCGCTTCGAGCAAGACCGTGCGGCAATCATAATCGCGTCCCAACACGCCGAGGGTTTCGGCCAATTCGTTCCCCGGAAAAAAGAGGCTGCACGCGGCGTGTTCATCGCTCGCGATACGATACGCGGCAAAACTTCTGGCCTTCTGCTGACTCAAGACAACGCGCCACGGTTGTTTTTTCTCACGGGGCAGGGCTGCGCTGCGCAGGGTGAGGGCGGGATCATCGCGCCGGACGGTCTCGCCGGAAGTGATGATGGCATCGACCTCGCCCCGCAGCAGCTGGACTTCCTCGCGCGCAGCCGGACCCGTCAACCACTGGCCTTCGCCGGGCGGGCGGGTGAGACGACCGTCGAGGCTCATCGCCGTTTTCATAATGACCCAGGGTCGGCCACGCTGCATGAACGAAGAAAATCCCCGGATGAGCGCGCGGCACTCGTCGGCACAACAACCCGAACTCACCTCGATCCCTGCCGCCGCCAGCAAGCCATCCGCCGCCCCGCGATGCGTGGGATTCGGGTCGCCCGCTCCATAAACGACCCGTGCCACACCGGCCGCGATCAAAGCCTCCGTGCAGGCTCCCGTGCGCCCATGCGTGGAGCAGGGTTCCAGGGTGACGTAAATCGTCGCTCCGCGCGCATCACCGCCTCGAAGTCGCAGAGCCTCAAGAGCTTCCCGCTCGGCATGCGGTCGCCCACAAGCGCGATGCCAGCCCGATACCAGCTCCTTGCCATCGCGCACGATGACCGCGCCCACCGCCGGATTCGGACTGGTCAGCCCGAGCCCTTTGCGAGCTTCCGCGAGGGCTCGTCGCATCCATTTTTCGTCCTCCTTCATCTGTTGATGACTCTGTGAATATCTTGTGGAGCGATTGCGCCCAACTCTTTTTTCCCCAATTCCAAGGGCGGGGGAGCGGAGTTAATCGGCTCTTACCGCGAAGCTATTCCCAGCGTGGAACCCAGCCGGATCTAAGTGGAACGCTCAAAATGCCGACTTATTCACAGGCAGAAGAAGAAGAAGAATGGCTAAAAATTGACCTTTCTAACCTGAAGCACGTGAGTAACTCACGCGCGCAGCTCCCAACTTGCCATCTCGTTCCCGCTGTGCTATCTGTTATGTCCATCGGTGGAAAATCCATCGTGACTCAATCCCAAACACAGCACCATCATGAAATCCCGCCTCCTCGCGCTCGCCCTTCTGACCAGCACCGCCGTCCACGCGGACGAAGTCGCCCAGCAAAAAGCCGCCCGCATTCAGAATCTTTATCAAACCGGGATGCAAGCAATGAAGTCGGGAGACCGCGACACCGCTCGCCAGGCCTTTCAGGGCGTTCTCAAACTGCAGCCCGGGCACGGCCATGCGCGTTATCAGCTGGCGACGCTTGATAAGAATGTCGACCGGGCGCAGGTGAGGCTGCGTGAGCAGAAATTCCAGACGATCAAACTGAAGCAAGTCGCTTTCGATCAAGCGGGAATGGCGGAAGCTCTGGAAGCGCTCGACCGCATGGCGGGTGAGGCTTCGGACGGGAGTTTCACCCCGAATTTCATTCTCCAGGATCCGGGTAAAAAGTTCGATGACGTGCGCATCACTCTGCAACTGCGCAATGTGCCGGTCAGCGTGGTGCTCCATTACATCCTGCAAATGTCGAAGGGCACGGTGCGTTATGATGAACACGCCACCGTCGTCATGCCGCGTCCTTAAGGGCATTTCAGCGGCACTTTTCCTTGGCAAAGAAGTGAATTCGGGCTTTGCTGAGTCGCACGTTCCCGTCTGACCAGGCGGGAGCGGCCTCGCGAATCCGACTTCACTGCATGAAACCTCCCTATCCTTTCTCCCTGCGTCGCCTCCTTTCCCTCGGCTTGAGCTTTGCGCTGGCCAGCCCGCTCTTCGCCCGTCAATGGACGGATGTCAGCGGGAAAACGATCGAAGCCGAGTACGTTTCCCACAGTGAGTTCGAGGTCAAACTGCGCATGGCCAATGGCAAAGTCTATGATGTGCAGCTTTCCCGACTGAGTCAGGGTGATGTCGAGTTCGTGCGCTCGGGAGAGGCCGGGAAAATGGCGTCGGCCGGAGGAACTGATGCCAACGCCGAAGATGAAGGCACCGGCACCGATGAAGCTTCGCTCAACTGGGACGATCCCTGGCCCGCTGCCGTGAAATATGAAGGCGACGGAGGCATCGAAGTTGTTTCCGAGAATGCCGATACCAAAGAATTCATCTACACCTCGGAAAATTACCGTTTCACCGCCGACGCGCGCCTCTCGAAGTCCGTGGTGAGCTCGTTCGCCGATCTTTTCGAGGCCACGCGCCTCTACTGCCGCACGTTGCCCTTGGCGATCGATGGTGGCCGTAAAAATGATGGCAAATACGACATTTTTCTCTTCGAGAACAAAGATGATTACGTCAAAGCGGGCGGACCTCCCTCCAGCGCTGGCGTCTTCATCGGCGGGAAAAACATCGTCATGGTTCCCTTCCAGAGCCTGGGTTTGCAAAAGGTCGGAAGCGGCTACATGCGGGACCGCGACAAGAGCAACAAAACCCTCCCGCACGAACTGGCTCACCAACTCACCCCGCCAGTGTATTACCGCGCCGGATCCCGTGGCTGGTTCACCGAGGGCATCGCGGAATACGTGGGCATCACTCCTTATCGCAACGGACGATTCAACGTCCGAAGCAACATCAACGACATCAAGGAATACGTCTGTGGCTACGGAGAAGACGGTCGGGGGGGACGCGCTATCGGTGAGGAAATCACCGCTCCGCACCTCGCGGACTTCATGCTGATGAGCTACGCCCAGTTCACCGATGGCTATGCCGGAGGAAGCACCCAGTTCAACTACGGATTTGGCGCTCTCCTCACCACTTACTTCTGCCATTTCGATGGCGAGGGTGACGCCGCCCGCCTCAAAAGCTTCCTCAAAGCCCTGCGCGAAAAACCCCGCGACACCGATCCCGAGGAATTTCTCAAAATCCTTCTCGATGGTCGCAGTTACGAGGAGCTGCAAGAGGAAATCTATCGAGCCTGGCGCAGCAAAGGCGTCAAAATCGAGTTCAAAGAGCGGAAGAAGGGCGAGGAAAGTTAACCCATTTCGCTGTCACAATCATTCGCCCGATTTCCTCGGTAACTGACTTTTGTTCAACGGGGTGGGGGAGGGTGTCACTTCGCGAGTCGCTTGCGCAGCTGGGCCTGGTGGAGGTTGCGTGGCTCGAGTTCGGCTGGCGGAATGGTCTCGAACCACTTGCCCCCGGGCTCGGTGATCGCTTCCGCGCTGGTGGTGAGACCGACGAGGTTGATGCTGGGCGGACCGAAGTTTGCGGGCGGGTAGCTCAAGGGTTTCTCGGCGCTGATCCCCCAGAAGGTGCCGCGTCCGCCGCAGTGTTTCCCGAGAGCGGCTCCGCCACCGCACTTCCAGAGGCGACTGCCGAGGCCGGCGTCGATCGCGGTGAAAAGGTTGTCGTGCGGGCAGAGTTTGTGATGATCGAGGGCGAGATCGACGCCACGTCCTTCAGAGAAGACTTGTCCGGCGGAGGAGTATGAGAGGGTGAAATCGTGGATGAAGCGGGTGCGGAAGTCGAATTTCGTGCAGAGATTATCGCCGCCGCCCAGGCTGACTCCGTGGTGACCGCTGCATTGTTGCTTGTCCAGTTCCCGATCGGAGACGAAAACAAGCCCGCTCAGCGTGTTGAAATTTCCCGAGACATACGGGCCGCTGTCGGCGTGGGCGATGCGGATGTCTTTGACCCAGCAGTGGGCGACGGAGGAGAGGACGAGCGGGTTGTAGCCGAGTTCGGAAAAGTGGCCGCCGTAGGGAGTGACGGGAAATTCGAAACCGAGTTGCTCGATGCCACTTTCAGTCACGCTGGGGGTGAAGGAATTGACGCGCGGTTTCCAGGCCGCGCGGAGGTCGCAGCGCAGGGGGCGGTCGATGTGAACCTCCTGGCCCTCGATGGCGGTGATGCGCGTGACGAGTGAACTGCGGACGCGCCCCTTGACCTTGGCGAGATCGCCCGGATCGCCGCTATAGAGGTGGGTGGCGAGGCTGTTTCCGGGTTCGTCCTGGAGGAAAATCTCGATGTCCTGCCCGGGTTTCAACTTCGCGGCGTCGGCCACGTGGATGACTCGATCGCCTTGTTTCGCTTCCCCCTCGATTTCAGTGAGGAATTTTTTCCCAAGGCTGCCGCGGAGCTGCAAAAAGCCACCCGACCAGGAGTAATTCGAGGTTCTTTTCCCGCTCGTGGTCGCTCCCCAGTTCGGCTTCACCTCGGTCAGGCTTTTGGGAAAGTAGAGAACGCTTTTTTCCGGATCGACCCCGCGCAAAACGACGCCGGAGCGCTTGAGCTGGATCATTTCCGTGATGACGTAGCGCCCTTCCGGGACGAGAATGGCCCCTTGCGGTGCTTCATCGAGCGCTTTCTGGAAGGCCGCGCTGTCGTCGGTTTTCCCATCGCCTTTGGCCCCGAAATCCTTGACGTTCGCCACGAGCTCGTAGCTGGGAATTTCCTTTTCACCCCGTTGGTAACCGGCGTGGGAAAAATCGGGGAGGCGGCTGTGCTCCGACCATTTTTCGCCTTCCCGGCCCCAGAGCTCCGAGTGTTGTTTCGAGCTTTCCTCGGCCTGGCAGGCGCTCAGAAAAATCAGGGAGAGGAGGGAGCTGGCTAAAAATCGCTTCATTCCGAAGCTACGCCGTCCGCCGCCCCACTTTTTCGTGAAAGTCGTAAGTTTTTACAAATCAGCGGGTCACCACGGGCTCGATTTTCTCGGTCGTGAAGCGCACCACGACGCCGTATTTCCCGCGCTCGTTGCCCGTGCCCATGAGGACGGAATTCCCCTCCGGCGTGCGCCAGAGGTGTGAGCCGAGAAAGGCCCCTTCTTCGAGCTGGTGCGCGGAGGGGTAAGTGGCGGCGGACATCGGCTTGCCGTAGAGGGTTTTGAGGAGATCGATCATCTCGCTCCAAGTCGCTTTCACCGAGCTGTCATAGGACGATTCATCGACCGTTTCCGAGCGCAACGTCACTTCCTTCAAACACTGGGTGCCGTCCCAGCCGAAATAGAGATAGCAGGGGAGACCGCCGATTTTCTGCGTCGTTTGGTAAACGCCGTTGAGCCCGGTCCGACCGAAAAGGCCGGAGTCGACTCCGCTTTTGACGACTTTGCTGGCGGCCAGTTTTTTCTCCACCGTTTCGCGGCTGTCACCGAAGTTCAAGCTGTCGAAGGCGCTGCCCTGGCTGACTTCCTCGCCCTCTTTGTTCAATTTCCGCAACCAGGCGGCGTCGGCGGGATGGAGTTTGGTGATGGCGAAGGTGATTTCTTCGCCCTGGCGTTTGAGGGTGACATTTTCCTCGTCATGGCTGACATACTCCGCCTCAAAACTCCGTTCCCCGCTGCGGTCCCGCCAGGTGCGGGTCTCGGCGAAGAGGAGTGAGGCGCTGGTGACGAAGAGAAAGAAGGCGGGAATGGCTGATTTCATGGTGTTTGGGGGGTGCTGGGAACTCTGGATGAAACAAAGCGGGCGCCGAATGGTTGCGCCTGAGTCTTCGTTCCGCAGCTCCTATACCACTTTCAGCTCTTTTTCTTTCACCCAATCGGCTTTTTCTTCGCTTTCCTGTTGCCAGGCGAGAAAGTCGTTGTAGGAAATGATCTCGAAAGTGCCGTCGAGATGCTCCACGATGGCTGTCAGCGACTCCACCCAGTCGCCCGAGTTGAGATAATGGATGTCCTCCATCTGCTCGTCTGCCGGGGTGTGGATGTGGCCGCAGATGATGCCGTCGCATTTCCGGTGACTGGCGAGGTTCTGGAGCTGCTTCTGGTATTCATCGACGAAGGAAACAGTGGCTTTGACCCGCGCTTTGATGGCCTTGCTCAGCGAGTAATATTCCTTCCCGCGCCAGGCCCGGTAGCGGTTGTAGAGGCGGTTGAAATTGAGGAGGTGATCGTAGCAAACGGCACCGACCTTGGCCATCCACGGGTGACTGGTGGACACGGAATCGAAGCCATCGCCGTGGACGACGAGGTATTTTTTCCCGTTGAGAGCTTCATGGATGTGCTCTTTGACGATTTCCATGCTGCCCAGAGCCATCGGGAGGACGCGTTCGAGCACTTCGTCGTGATTCCCGCGCAGGTAAGTGACGCGCGTCTCATCTTTTTCCAGCTTTTTTAACACGGTGCGGACGAAGCGTGTGTGCTGCTTGAGCCAGCGCGAGCCGCGTTGGAGCGCCCAGCCGTCGATGATGTCGCCATTGAGGATCAAGTGCTCGCACTTCACGGCCTTGATGAGATCGGCGGCTTCATCGGCCTTGCTGTCCTTCGTGCCGAGGTGGACATCCGATAAAATCAAGCTACGCACGAGGTATTTTCCGCCGCTCACCGGTGGTTTGCGGGCCGCGCCAGCGAGCTCTTTGGCCTGCGGAATGACCTCCTCCAGGTGTTTTTCGAAGCTCTCCACGACCTGGTCCCAGCCCAGCTCTTCCGCCGCCAGGCGCGCCCGCAAGCGCACCCCGCCGGGTCCCCGGTTTTCCCAATGCCCGAGCGCCTGCACCGCCGCCGTAATGTAAGCCTCCTCATCTCCGGGCTCGACGTGAAAGCCGTTGTGGCCGCTCTCGATGTAGCGCGCCGAGGCCGCGTAATCGTAACTCAGCGTGACCAGCCCGCTCGCCATTCCTTCCAGCAGAACATTGCCAAAAGTCTCCGTCTCGCTCGGAAAAAGCAGGACGTCGGCACTCGCATAATGCCGCGCCAGATCCTCGCCCGTGCGCATGCCCGCGAAGATGACCTCGGGGTGCTCCCGCGCCAGCTTCTCGCGCAAGGGGCCATCGCCCACCACGACACAGCGCGTGCCCGGATTTTTCTTCCGCATCTTGGCAAAAGCCCGCATCGCGAGATTCAAATTCTTCTCCGGAGCGACTCGCCCGACAATGCAAACTACGGGATCGCCCTCGCCCGCACCCCACTCGGTCCGCAAGCCGGCATCGCGTTTCTCCGGCTGGAAAAGCTCGGTATCGACTCCGCGCCCCAGCAAGTCGACATTCTCAAATCCCTGCTCTCGCAAGCGCCCCGCGACATCCTCGGAGGGCACCAGCGTGCGCGCGGCCTTGTTGTGCAGCTTTTTCAAATACGCCACCGCCGTGGCCTCCAGCCCACCCAGTTTATACCGACCCAGATACTGATCGAAGTTGGTATGAAAGCCCATCACCACCGGAATGCCCAGCTTGCGCGCGGCCTTCACCGCCGAAACGCCCAGCGGACTCTCCGTCGCCACATAAATGACATCCGGTCGCTCT
>JBNNED010000418.1:0-7720 GCA_050285825.1 Verrucomicrobiales bacterium
AAGGGGCTGCGGATGCCGCCTTCGTGCATGTCGCGTTTGTGCCCGCGCAGGCCGCCGGAGGAGTCCCAGAAGGCGGGGTCGTGGCCGCCTTCTTTGTGCGGGCCGTTGTCGGAAGCGAAGAGGATGAGGGTGTTCTCATCGATGCCGAGCTCGTCGAGAAGGGCGAGGATGGTGCCGATTTCGTGGTCGAGGTGTTCCATCATGGCGGCGAAGCCGGCGATGGGGTTGACGACGTCGGGGCAGGGCTCTCCGCCGGCTCCGTATTTGCCGATGAGGTGGTCGAATTGCGGGAATTTTTTGCGCCATTTTTCGTGGAGCTCCTTGGGCGCGTGCATGGCGGCGTGGGGGATGGCGGTGGGAAGGTAGCAGAAGAAGGGGGTGTCGCTTTCGGCGCTGCGGCGGATGAAGGCGCGGGCGTCTGCCATGATGAGGGGGTGGAGGTAGGTGCCTTTGTCCAGGGGGATTTCCCGGCCGTCGCGGACGTAGCTGCCGGGGTAGTAGGTGTGGGCGATGGTTTGGGATTTCCAGCCGGTGAAGTGGTCGAAGCCGTGGGTCGAGGGAAGTTCGTTTTTCGTGCCGTTGGTGATGCCGAGGCCCCATTTTCCGAAGGCGCCGGTGGCGTAGCCGGCCTTTTTGAAGACTTCGGGGAGGACGGTCATGGCGGGGTCGAGGGCGGCACCGGCTTCGCCTTTGAGGTTGCCACGGAGGTAAACCTGACCGGAGTGTTGGCCGGTCATGAGGACGGCGCGGGAGGGGGAGCAGACGGTGTTGCCGGAGTAGTGATTGGTGAATTTCATTCCTTCGCTGGCGAGGCGGTCGATGTGGGGGGTGGTGAGCTTTTGCTGTCCGTAGCAGGAGAGGTCGCCGTAGCCGAGATCGTCGGCGAGGATGTAAATGACGTTGGGCTTCGGGGCGGCGGCGAGGAGCCCGGCGAGGGCGAGCAGTGATGGTTTGGGCATGGTCGGGCCTTGGTTTTGGCTTGGGGGATACGGTGGCGGAGGGGGGATTTTTGCAAGTTTCGGGCCCGCTTTGTAGGATTGGCCGGGCGGGCTGCGTATGGGAGGGAGTTTTTATGAAGCGATTTGTGTTTTGTTCGGCCCTGATGGCCGGTTCGGTGTGGGCCCAGGGCTTGAAGCCTTATGACAAGGAGAACGATCCGTATGTGAAGGAGGGGAACCCCGCGCCGGAGATGAAACCGGTCCCGGCGGAGGTCGAGAAGGAGATTTTAAAAGGGGTGGAAGTGGCGGAAGGCTTCGAGTTGTCCTTGTTCGCGGCTCCTCCGGCCATGAATTACCCGGTTTTTGTCGCGGCGGCTCCGAACGGGGATCTTTATGTGGCCTGCGATGGCAATGGGGCGCAGGGGCGGGCGCCGGGGCGGGGGCGCGTGGTGCGCTTGCGCGATACGGATGGCGACGGACGGGCGGACGAGACGGTGGAATTTGTCAAAAATCTCGACGCGCCTCGCGGGCTGCTTTGGGATCACGACCGGCTTTACGTCATGCATCCACCGCATTTGACGGCCTTCATTGATAAGGATGGCGATGGCGTGGCCGAGGAGTCGCAGCGCCTCGTGAGCGATCTGGCATTTGATTACAAAGGACGGCCGGCGGATCACACGACGAATGGCCTCAGCATCGGAGTCGATGGCTGGCTCTACATCGCGGGTGGGGATTTCGCCTTCATGAACGCCAAAGGGGCGGACGGCAGGGAGCTCCAGCACCGCAACGGCGGGGTCATTCGCGTGCGACCGGACGGCACGGGCTTGGAAATTTACGCCACGGGGACGCGCAACATCCTCGAAGTGGCGATCAGCCCGGAAATGGAGATGTTCACGCGGGATAATACGAACGACGGCGGCGGCTGGAACGTGCGTTTCCACCATTTTCCCGGTCTCACCGATCACGGCTATCCGCGACTTTATAAGAACTTCAACGAAGAAGTCTGGCAACCGATCGTCGATTACGGCGGTGGTTCCGGCTGCGGGGCCGTTTACATCGATGAGCCGGGCTTTGGCGAGTGGAACGACGCGCCGTTCACGGCGGACTGGGGGAAGGGCGCGCTCTTCCGTCACGAGCTCAAGCCGAAGGGCGCGACTTACGTCGAAAAGGAAGATCCGCAGCCATTTATCAAGCTTTACCGCCCGACCGATGCCGATGTCGATGCCATGAGCCGCGTTTATTTGGCGAGCTGGAAGGGGGCGACTTTCAATTGGAACGGGCCGGACGTGGGCTTCATCGTGCAGGTGAAACCGAAGGGCTACGAGCCGGAAAAACTGCCGGATTTCGCCAAAAATTCGCTTCAGGAACTCGTCGCGCTCTGTGAGTCGGAAAGCTACCGGCGTCGCATCGAGGCCCAGCGGGAGTTGATCCGGCGCGGGCTTCCGGATGAAGCGGTGGCGGGGCTGACGGCCCTGGCGGCCAATCCGGAGAAGGCGTTGGACGCGCGGGCGACCGCTCTCTTCGCCTTCACACACTTCCCCGAAAAAGGGAAAGAGCTGTCGCAGAAAATCAAGCAACTCGCGCCGAGTCCGGCCTTTGACGTCCTCGTCGCGCGGGCCATGGCGGAATGTGCGGACTGGGTGGCGGAGAAGAACGAGGGGAGTTTCGAAATTCCCGCCCATTGGCAGAATCAGCCGGCGACCCTGATCCAGCTGAATCGCCTGGTCTCCAACACTGAGAAGTTCAACGCCGCGACGCGACGCGAGATTTTCGGGATCACCCTGGGTTTCTCGGATGAGCGCGTGCGCCACACCGCCGTGCTGGCCCTGGCGAAGCTCGGAGATGACCAACTGGCGCTCGAAATGGTCAAATCCGGCAAGGCCGTGACGGGGCACAAAGGCAGCGTGCTGCTAGAACTCACCGCCTTGCGCGCTTTGCAAAAAATGCACCGCGAGGAAGTCGTCGACGGCCTCATCCAGCTCCTCGGCGAGCTGAAAAACGAAGAAGTCCGCCACGGGATTCTCGGCGCTCTGGCGCGCCTGCACTTCCATGAAGGCGAGTGGAAGGGTGATTCCTGGGGGACGCGCCCGGACACGCGCGGGCCCTACTACCAGCCGGAGCCCTGGGCGGCCACGGAGAAGGTCTCGGCGGCCTTGAAAAAACTCATCGCGGAGGGCGAGGCCGACGAGGTCTCCTTCCTGATCTCTGAAATGACTCGCAACCGCATTCAATCGCAGGAAGCGCTGCACCGCGTGCTGGCTTTGGCGCAGGAAGATGAGTCCATGATTCCCGAAGCCGTTTCCCAGTTGGCCGGAGCGGAAAGCGTGCCGGCGACCGGTGTTCCCCTGTTGATCAAGGCCGCGCAGACGAACCCGAAAGGGATGGCGCCGACGGTGGCGGGGCCGCTGCTGGCCAATGCCGTGGTCGCTCTGGCGAAAACGGACAGCTCGGAAGGCGCGATCGCCGCCTTGCACGCCCTGGATGTCGTCCGCTCGGTGGACGGAGCGCGGAAAGAGCGGGAAGCGGCCAGCGAGGCCTTCTTTAAGTCGCCCAAGCTGGAAAACTACTTTGACGCGTTGGAAAAAGAGGCCGCGAAGACCGAGGGCATCGTCTCTCGCTACGCCGATATGGCCTTGCTGACCTTGAGCGAGAAAAAAGATGGCAGCGTGGAGTCCCGCGAGTTGTCGAAAAAAGCCCTGGAAGAGGGTTGGGCCGACGAAAAACGGCGCATTCAGATCCTGCAGGCCGTGGCCGAGCTCAAACTCCATTCCTACGCCGATAAAATCTGGGAAGCGACGGAAGATCCGAGCGAAGGAGTGGTCAAGGCCGCGAAAAACGCCGTGAAACGCCTTGGCTTGAAGCCGAAAGACGCGCCCAAAGCCCCGCTCATTGGCACGATGAAAACGCAGGAAGCGATGGCGCAAGCCCTTAAAATGAAGGGAGATGCGAATCTCGGGGAGTCCGTTTACGCACGGGCGGCCTGCGCGACTTGCCACACGACGAAGGAGAGCGAGAAGCCGAAGGGTCCGTATCTGGGGAACATCGCGCAGACTTACGACCGCAAGGCCTTGGCGGAGGCCATTCTGGAGCCGAACAAGACGATTTCCCAAGGTTTCAAGACCAACGTCATCACGACGAAGAAAGGGGAGACGCAGATGGGCTTCGTGACGGCTGAAAGCGCGGAAAAAGTGACCATCCGCAACGTCGCAGGTCAGGATTTCACCTTCGCCACGGCGGACATCACCTCGCGGGAGACGCCGGAAATTTCCATCATGCCGACTGGCTTGCTGAACGCCATGACGGTGGAGGAACTCGCGAGCTTGCTGGCGTATCTCGAAAAACTGGCGAAGGAGTGAACTCGGTGACCGTCGAAGACGGGCAATGTCGTTTCCGTCCTCAATTGCATGATTGACGCCCCGTCGCGATCCTGCTTGCCTGCCTAGCACGCAAGGATCGCAGATGAGGGAAAATAAGCACATATTGGTGACTGGCGGGGCCGGTTATATCGGCTCGCACACCGTGCGCCAGTTGGCGGCGGAGGGTTTTGGGGTGGTCGTTCTCGACAACCTCGTTTACGGACACCGGAAGGCCATCGTGGACGACTCGGTGGAGCTGGTGGAGGGCTCGGTGGGTGATGCGAAGCTTCTTGAGGACTTGTTCGGGCGATACGACTTCGCGGCGGTGGTTCATTTTGCGGCCTATACCTACGTGGGGGAATCGGTGGAAGATCCGTTAAAATATTATCGGAACAACACGGCTGAGCCGCTTGTCTTGCTGGAGGCGATGCAGCGTCACGGCTGCCGGTCTTTCGTATTTTCCTCAACTTGTGCGACTTACGGGGAGCCGCAGCGCCTCCCTCTGCGGGAGGATCATCCGCAAAATCCCATCAATCCCTACGGGCGGAGCAAGTTGATGCTGGAGTGGATTCTGGCGGATTGCGAACGCGCCTGGGGGCTGAAAAGCGTGTGTTTGCGTTATTTCAACGCGAGTGGCAGCGCGGCGGACGGTCGCATCGGGGAAGATCACGATCCGGAAACGCACCTCATTCCGCTCGTCCTCATGGCGGTCAAGGGAGAGCGGCCAGAAATCACCGTTTTTGGCACGGATTACGACACGCCGGATGGCACTTGCATCCGGGATTACATCCACGTTGAGGACCTCGCGGGCGCGCACCTCGCGGCTTTGGCGCATCTCTCGGGCGGGGGAGAGTCCCTACAGTGCAATTTAGGCACGGGAGTGGGGATTTCCGTGCGGGAAATCATCGCCGCTGCGGAAGAAGTGACGGGGCGCGCGGTGCCGGTTGCCTACGGGGAACGTCGGGCGGGAGATCCCGCGCAACTCGTTGCCGATCCGTCATTTGCGAAAGAAAAGTTGGGCTGGGAAGCCCGCCACAAGGACGTGCGCGAGATGGTGCGCGGGGCCTGGGCCTGGCTGAGTGGCGAGTGGGGCGGCCGTTATCCCCAAAACTGACTTTTTACGGTGTATTTACATTTTTCTCCTTGCCATCTTCCCGAAAATCACGTATCTGAAATAGACATGCATGCAAAAAGTTTTAATTTAGCTCGGCGGGCCGGCTTCACTCTCGTGGAGCTTCTGGCGGTGATCCTGATCATGTCGGTGCTGCTGAGCATCGGCGCGGTTGGTCTGCGTAATGTGGGCAAAGCCCAGGGGACGACGGCGGCGGCGGCCATTGCCGAGGCCTTGATGGAGGAAGCGCGCACCATCGCGGTGAGCCGTGGAACGACCGCGCGCTTGATCGTGAATGCGGACTCGGGGGCGACGGATCTGGGCGACCAGCGGTATTTGCGGGAGATGTATGTCGTTTACCGAGAAGTTGATGAGACGACGGGCGACGAGATCACGAGCCAGTGGGTGCGTGCGAGCCGCCCGACGATGCTCCCGGATAAGGTGTTTTTTGATATCGAAGGCAGCCAGAAAGGGGTCGGGAACACGGCAGACTCCGGCAGCGGGTCGATTGATGCGGAGAGCCACCAGCTCGACGGCGGAAATCCCTCGTCGATGAACGCTTATTACTACGAGTTTAACTCCGAGGGGATTTGCCAAAGCCCCGGAGCCAGCTTTGTCGTGATCGAGGGCGTCATGGTAGGCGGCACGATGAAAGGAGACGATGAGAACAAAGCGGGCTTCGTCGTTTGGCGCAACGGACGGACCTCGGTCATCCGCGATCACGGCGATCTTTAATCATCATTTGGCAATCACACACACAGATCATGAAATTTGCGATGAAACAGAACAAAGGGGGCTTCACCCTCATGGAAACGATGATCGCCCTGGCGGTCATGACAGTGCTGATCACGGGCTTCCTCGCGGTCTTCGGCCCGGCAGCGAACAGCGTGCGCAAGGCCTTGACCATTGATGAGGTGAACCGCATGCAAGCAACCCTCGAGCGGGAGCTTTCGACGCTGCGCCCGGGAGGAGACGATGCGAGTTACGGAACTTCGTTTGAGAAGGCCATGGATTGGATCACGAATTCAGGCACGGGCAATACCGCGATTATTCTCTATAAATACCGGGGAAATCCGGGCTCGACGCGGGCGGATGGCACTTTGACGCCCGTCAATGATGCGACTGGCGAGGTGGGGAAGGATTTTGTGATCCAGCCGATGGCCCGTCAGGCCGATGACCCCTTGCTGAGCGCGGATTTGGAAGCTGTGGATGGTCGCGCTTTCTTCGTCACGATGCGTCAGCTGGTTTACGCTGCCGATGGCTCGATGGAGCTCGGCCCCGAAGATAAGATCGTCGATCCGAACAACACGGGCAGCGATCACACGGGGAACTCCGCGACTTATCCGGAGGCGGTCATCGCTTTCCAAGGATCGTTCTACATTTTGCCGACCGTTTCGATCGATTTCATCCAGAACAACTTCAATCCGGATAACTTCGAGAAGGCGGCCTTCGTTCGCAACATGGCCGTGCGCCGCTAATTCCTCCCAAACCTCGTTTTTATGAAAAATCACGACACACACCGCAGCAAAAACGGCTTCACCATCGTGGAGTTGCTGGTCTCGATGGGGATCACCATCGTCATCATTTCCATGATTGTCACCATCACCTCGATCGCGCTCGGAGCTTGGCGGGACAGCCGGAACGAAGTGCGCGCCTCACGCCAGGCCAAGGCCTTGCTTGATGTCATGGCGAAGGATCTCGAGTCCATGGTCATCCGTTCGGGGAACAACTACGAGTGGTTTTCCGCCGAGGCGGACGAGCAGAGCGGGGGAAATCTCGACAGCGCCACGATGGCGGAAGTGGTTTTCTTCACCGCGGCGACCGATCGCTACAATGGCAACATCGGGGATGCCACCGACGACAAGGGCGGAGATGTCTCCACGGTGGGCTACCGCATGGAGATCAAAGACCCGGTGAGTGGTTCCTCTGGCGATTTCAACACCTTCGCAATGTATCGTCAGCTCGTGAATCCTGACGAGACCTTTCAGAATCTGCTCGCGCAGACGGATTTGACGGGAGCGTTCGGAGGGATCGACACGGGTGGTGAGAACTTCATTTGTGAGAATATCTACGAACTCAGCATCGTCTTTCTCATGGAATACACCGACAGCTCGAATGTCGTTCAGCAAGTTCGTGTGCCGGTCATTAGTAACGGTGGCGTCACGGATTTCTCGATCAAGGGCAGTGGTATCGAAACCAGCCCTGCGAAGGCCGAGTTGGCCAACGCGCGCCTCGTCTCGGCGGATCTCAGCATCACCGTGATCTCCGATCATGGTCTGGGCTTGCTCCGGGCGGCGGGTTCCAGATCGGAAGAG
>JBNNED010000419.1:0-11759 GCA_050285825.1 Verrucomicrobiales bacterium
GCGGCTTGGCCCAGCTCCTCCGCCAGCCAGGCCAGCGCCGCCCCGTGCTGCCGGTAGTCATATTGAAAACTCCGGAAGCCCAGTGCCTCTCCGCTCGCCACATTCTCCGCCATGTCATCAAAATAAATGGTCTCCTCCGGCACCAGGCCAAACTCCCGCACCGCCGCCTCGTAAAAAGCCGGATCCGGCTTCAGCGCATGCACCCGCTGGGAAAAATGATGATGCGGAAAGTGCTGAAAGACCGCATACTCCTTCAGAAAATACCGGCAATGCAGCGAACTCGTGTTCGAAAACAAAATCAAGCGATGCCCCGCCGCCGCCAACTCATCCACCAGCGCCCACATCGGCAGCAGAGGGGTGAAAATCTCCTGCCACGCCCGCGTAAACTCCTCATCCGTCTTAAAAAACGGCAACTCACTGCGCGCATGCGTCAAAAACTGCAGAGTGCTCAGCCGGCCCAGCTCGTAATCCCGCTGGTAGCGCCCGAGAAAGCCGCGCAACTCCTCCGCCTCCGCCTCATCCCGCGTTAATCGCGACACGAAAATTCCGAAATCGAAGCTCAAAAGAACATTTCCAATATCAAAGAGAAAGGTGCGCGGCGTCATGACAGTAAGCTGGGGAGCAAAAAACAAGAAATCGACTCTTGTGATCTGACAATAACGCCTCTTGGCTGGATGAAAAGATGAGTGTGCAGAAAAAAATGGCAATACGCATGGGGATTTACGTCCTCCTGGTGGGATATCTCCTGATGGACCTCTTCGTCTTCAACGGCCCGATCAAAACAAAGCTCACCGGTCCCGAGCCCGACTCCCCCGAAGCCATCGCCGCCGCCAAAGCCCAGGGCATCGTCGCGCGCGTTTACGCCCAACCCATCTACCGCGCCCAGGTCGAGGAACGCGTCGTCCGCATGCTCACCGAGCGGGGCCGCCAAGCCGAAAACGTCAGTGAAGCCGAGCACAAGCTCCTCCGCCAAGTCGCCCTGCGCGACCTCATCGACGAACGGCTCGTCAAAGTGCAGATCAAAGTCTCCGCCACGGACCAATACCCCGTCAGCGAAGAAGAACGCGCCGCCGCCCTCACCCGCTTCAAACAACGCTTCGGAGACGAGGAAGCCCTCGCCCAAGCCCTCGCCGCCCAAGGTTGGGAGGGCGAGAAAGAGCTCAGCTACCGCCTCGCCGCCCGACTCCAGCGCGAGCGTTACCTCACGCAGGAAATCGGCGGCCAAGCCAGCGTCAGCGACGAAGAAATCATCGCCTGGTATGAGGAAAACAAAGAGGCCCTCACCATCCCGGCGCGCCGGAAAATGCGCCACATCTTCATCGCCGCCCTCGATCACGAAGCCGACGCCGGCCGGGAACTCATCGAAAGCGCCCACCAGCGCCTCACCGCCGGAAAAGAAGACTTCGCCAAGCTCGCCGCGGAACTCAGCGAAGATCTTCGCAGCAAAAAGCAGGGTGGGGAACTCGGCTGGCTCACCCCCGAGCGCCTGCCCGGAGATTTCGCCGCCGCCGCCTTCGAGCTCAAAGCCCAAAGCCCCACCATCATCGAGACCAAACTCGGTTGGCACCTCGTCGAAGTCACCGAGCTCGCCGCCGCCCGCCCCCAGAGCCTCGAAGAAGTGCGGGAAGAAATCCGCCTCGCCCTCCAATGGCAGAAACGGGAAGAAAAAATCCCCGGCTTCCGCCAACTCCTCCGCCACTGGGCCGGTGACAAAGTCGAAGTCTTCCAAGACGTCCTCCACGCCGAACTCACACCCCCCGCCGCGGAAGAAAACGCGGAAAGCTGAGGAAAAAAGCCCCCCAATGGAACGCGGGCTTCAGCCCGCCTCCTCTAAATAACCATCTCTCACACTCGGACACGCGCCGTCCTACCGCTTTCCGCAGACACGTTCCTCGCTGGACGAACTCCCCGCCATTTTCCCGTCTCGGCGGGCTACAAGGAGCCCAGGGCCTTCACGCCCCTGCGACTTTTCCGCGCCTCAGTCTTCCATCTCACGGCGTTCCATTTCCGCCATGTACTCGTGCTCTTCTTCGTGGGAATGAATCTTGAGCTGGGCTTTCACACCCTCGCGATCCGCCGCCGCTTTCATCATGCTGCGGATGGTAGAGGCGGTGAAGCCGTTGCGCCCGATCAGGGTGGCGACGTCCGGCTGGCTGAGGATCAAACGAAAATTGACTTGTTTCTCCCCGGGGTGACTGATGCGCAACTGCGCCAGCTTCGGCTCTTTGATAAATTGCAGGGTGATGTATTGCAAAAAATCCTTCAGTTGGTTCGTCACCGTTTCCATAAGGGCAAACTATGTCGCGTTGGGGGAAAAGAAAATCAAAAAATCGGCTGCCAGGGGAGAGGCGGGGGAGAAAGTGGCACGGACGTCCCGTCCGTGGGCGGGTGAGGCTGGAGTAGCGAAGCTCCAGCTTGGCGTTTGGGGAACGCCGGTGGTGATTTGAGGGAGGCGGGCTGAAGCCCGCGTTCCGGGTGTGACGGTTTGGACGGGAGAGGTAGTTTGGGTGACGTGCGTGGTGGTTTGGGTGACGCGTGTGGTGGTTTGGGAGAGGCGGGCTGAAGCCCGCGTTCCGCGCGTGGCAATTTGGGCGTCGTCAGTGGCAGTTTGGGCGTCGCCAGTGACTGTTTGGACGTCGTCAGTGGCGATTTGGGCGTCGTCAGTGGCAGTTTGGCTGGGGGCTTAGGCTTTGATCCAGAGGGATTTGAGGTAGGGGGTGTCGGGGAAGTCTTCTGGCATGGGCGCGGCGTGAAGATGGTGGGCGCGGGGGAGGGCGGGGGCGAGTTGGGTCTTAAAATCGCGCAAGCTGAGTTTTTTACAGTTGGTGCTGGCGAGGATGGTGCCGTCTTTTTCGAGACAGCGGAGGGCGAGGGCGACGAGTTCGGCGTAGTCTTTTTCGACGCGGAAGACTTTGCCTTTTTGATCGCGGGAGAAGGTGGGCGGATCGAGGACGATGGCGTGGAAGCGGCGGCCTTGTTTGGCGAAGCGGCGCAGCCAGTGGAAGGTATCGCCTTTGCAGAAGTAATGGGCGGCGGGGTCGAGCTGGTTGAGGGTGAAGTTGTCTTTAGCCCAGTCGAGGTAGGGTTGGGAGAGGTCGAGGGTGGTGGTGGTGGCTCCGGCGAGGGCGCCACAGACGGAGAAGGCGCCGGTGTAGGCGAAGGTGTTGAGGAGGGTTTGGCCGGGGGCGAGGAGTTCGCGGAGCTGGCGGCGGTTGTCCCGTTGGTCGAGGAAGATGCCCTGGGAGTAGCCGGAGTGAAAGGAGAGGTGGTAGGAGACGCCGTTTTCGAGGCCGGTGACGCGCGCGGGGGTTTCGGGGCCGTGGAGGGGGAGGGGGGAGTCTTTTTGGTGTTGGTCGAGGCGTTTCCAGTAGAGGCTTTTGCCGTGGCGGGCGAGTTCGGCACAGAGTTCGGCGTCGCGCCGCTGGCCGGTGGTGGCGAGGAGCCAGTGGGGGCCGTAGGATTCGAGATAGTGGCCGGGGAAGCCGTCGGCCGCGCCGTCGATGAGGCGGAGGAGGTTGGTGTCGGGCGCCTGGAGGGCGTCTCGTTTGGCAAGGGCGGTGTGGAGGAGCGGTGCGGCTGGCATGGGTCAGAAGGAAAGAGCCTGGGCGATGCGCTGGGTGGCGGTGGATTTGTTGAGGGTGTAGAGGTGGAGGCCGGCCACGCCTTGGTCGATGAGTCCCTGGCACTGCTCGGTGGCGTAGTCGATGCCGGCGGAGATGAGGGATTCGGGGTCGCTGCCTGCCTGGTTGAGGGTTTTTATGAGTTTGGCGGGGAAGCGGCAACCGGCGGCGAGTTCGGCCATGCGTTTCATGCCGCCGAGGGAGGTAATGGGCATGATGCCGGCAACGATGGGGAGGTCGATGCCTGCGAGTTCGCAGCGTTCGCGGTAGTCGAGGAAGTCGTGGTTATCAAAGAAGAGCTGGGTGCAGATGTAGTCGGCTCCGGCGTCGACTTTGGCCTTGAAGTGGTCCATTTCGTGGAGGCGGTTGGGGGTGGTGGGGTGGCCTTCGGGGAAGCCGGCGACGCCGATGCGGAAGGGGCCGGAGGGGTGGTTTTTGATGAAGGAGACGAGGTCGGCGGCGTATTTGAAGTCGTCACCGGAGCGGTCGTAGTTCGGGTTGTCCCGCGGGGGGTCGCCTCTGAGGGCGAGGATGGTGGAGACGCCGTCGGCGGCGTATTTTTCGAGGATGTCGGAGATTTCTTCGCGGCTGTGGGCGATGCAGGTGAGGTGGGGGATGGCGTGGGTGCCGGTCTCGCGCAGGATGCGCTGGACGATGTGGTGGGTGCGTTCGCGGGTGGAGCCGCCCGCACCGTAGGTGACGCTGACGAAGGCGGGGTCGAGGGCCTGGAGTTCGTGGACGACTTTGAAGAGTTCGTCGGCGGCTTGTTCGGTTTTGGGCGGGAAGAACTCGAAGGAGAGGGTGGGTTTTTCTGCGGTGAGGAGCGGGATGATGTCCATGGTCTGTTGAAGGTGAGAAGGTGGTGTGTGGGGGAGTTAGTTTTTGCGTGATTTGCCAAGGGCGGCGATGGTGATGCCGAGTCCGCCGACGATGAAGAGGGCGGGGAACCAGATGGAGTATCCGGCGGCTTGGGTGTCGTGTGCGAGGATGGCCTGGCTGGGATCCGCGGGGTTGACGTAGCAGGGGTGGGTGCTGCCGGGGGCGTATTGGGCGACTTGGTCTTCGACTTCGGCGCGTTTTTTGCTCCACGGGTTTTCGCGGGGTTTTTCGTGGGTGCCGGTGTATTTTTCCCCTTGCCATTGGTAGCCGTAGAGGAGGCGGTGGCGGTAGTCGGTGGGGACGGCGGGGCCGATTTGGCGTTCTTCGATGTCTGATAGGATGATGAGGGCCTGGGTCTCGGGCCAGGAGCGGGTTTGGCGGGCGTCGAGGTAGGAACGGGCGAGAAGGTAGGTGAAGATTGAGCCCATGGCGGCGAGGGCCAGGCCGATGAGGACGAGGTAGAGGGTGGCGCTGCGCTTGGGAGGCAGGGAGGCACGCTGAAGCTCGCGCTCGCTGGGCTCACTGTCCGGGGTGTTTTTGCTGGGCACGGGGTGGGTTGTAGCACTTTGGTCACTTGTGGCAAGTGCGCTTGATTGGTCTTGCACGGGTGGGGGGGATGGGGGATAAGCAGGCATGAGTGATTTTTCTGCACGAGTGATGACGGATATTAAGACGGCGATGAAGGCGAAGGATGCGGTGGCTTTGACCGCTTTACGGGCCTTGAAGACGGCTTTGACGAATGCCGCGATCGAAAAAGGGGGGCTGGGGACGGAGCTGGAGGAGGGGGAGGCGCTCGCCGTGGTGCGTAAGCAGGTGAAGCAGCGGCAGGACTCGTATCAGCAGTTTACGGACGCGGGTCGCGCGGAGCTGGCGGAGAAGGAAGAGGCGGAGATCAAGGTGTTGGAGGGTTATTTGCCGCAGGCTTTGTCGGCGGAGGAGCTGGAGAAGCTGGTCGATGAAGCCGTCGCGGAAGCGGGGGCGACGAGTCGGGCGGATATGGGGAAGGTGATGAAGCTGGCGCAGGAGAAAGCGGCGGGCCGGGCGGAAGGCAAGGTCTTGTCGGCGGCGGTGATGAAGCGTTTGTCCTGAGCGGTGATGAGAGCGGCGATCATTGTGGCCTCGGGGAGTAGCCGGCGGATGGGTTTTGACAAGCTGGCGGCGGAGTTCGCCGGTGAGCGCGTGCTGGTGCGGACGGTGCGCGCGTTTTTGGCGGTGGAGGAGATCGGGCAGGTCGTGGTGGTGACGCCGGAGGAGCGTTTTTCGTGGCTCGCGGGCCTGGACGGGCGCCTGGAGCGGGTGGATGGCGGGGCGGAGCGGGCCGATTCGGTGGCGCGGGGTTTGGCGGCGCTGGGGGCGGAGGTGGAGCTGGTGGCGGTGCACGATGGCGCGCGGCCCCTGGTGCGGGAGGAGGAGATCGGAGCTTGTTTTTCAGCGGCCGGGGAGTTTGGCGCGGCGGCGTTGGCCCGTCGGGTGACGGAAACATTGAAACGTGCGGACGCGCAGGGGCTGACGCTGGAGGGGGTGGACCGCGAAGGCTTGTGGGCGATGGAGACGCCGCAGGTGTTCCGCGCGGATTTGCTGCGCCAGGCTTATGAAGAGGTGCGGGCGCGGGGAGTGGTGGTGACGGATGAGGTGTCGGCGCTGGAGCTGATCGGAGTGCGGACGAAGTTGGTGGAGAATTTCGCGCCGAATTTGAAGATCACGGTGCGGGGGGATCTGCGCATGGCCGAGCGGCTCCTGGAGGGGTGAGTTTTCGATTGGCCTAAGCTTTTCGTCCGGTGAACCGTTTAGCCGGACATGAGTTGGCATGTCGAATTGGATGAGCGGGCGAAGGCGAAGTTGGCAGCGCAGAAGCGGCGGACGAGTCTATCTTCGATGGCGGTTGCTTTGTTGGCCTTCGCGCTGATGTTGGTGGTTTTGGCGCTGCTGACCTTGGTGCCTGCCTTGCACAAGGTGCCGACGATCGTGAGTTATAACGCCCCGAATCAGGCCGAGGATGAGCTGGAGGTCAAGAAGTTGCCGACCTCGCAAGCGAAGAAACCGAGTGCGCCGTCGATGGCCTCCTCTCGGGTGATTACGGCGGCGACGACGTCAGCGGTGGCGATCCCGACGCCCGAGTTCGAGGTGGACGAGCCGTCATTCGACATGGGAACGGGGGATGATTTTGGGGACGGCGGGGATGGCTTTGGTTTGGGTGGGGGCGGAGGGTCGAGCAGTGGCTTCGGGAGTATGCAGCAGTTGGCGTCCGCGTTGCGGGGGCGGCTCTATGATTTCAAGCAGACGCGGGAGGGAGAGGCGAATCCGGATTATCCGCAGAGTCAGGATGCGATCAATCGCGGGGATTATTACATCGACGTGGTGCAGAGTCTGGAGCGGCGGAATTTTTCGGAGTCGGCCTTCGGGGACTTTTTCAAGGCTCCGCAGGAGTTGTCCTTGACGAACCTGGCGATTCCGGACGCGGCGGCGACGGAAGGTCCGAAGTATTTCAATGCGGAAAAGGACATCAAGCCGAGTGGTTGGGTGGCGCATTATCAGGGTCGGATCAGTGTGCCGGAAGACGGGCGCTACCGCTTTGTGGGTTTTGCGGATGATTATATGGTGGTGACGATCAATAACCGGGTGCGGCTCGTGGCCTGCTGGCCGAGTATCCAAGAGCGGGTGCGGGGGCGCTGGGATCCCACGGAGCCGGTCGGAGCGTGGGCGGCGCCGATCAATCCGCAGAAGTTGATTTGCGGGGACTGGATGAAGTTAGGCCGGGGGGATGAGCTGAAAATGGACTTGGCGGTGGGGGAGCGGCCGGGCGGGAGGATTAATTTCATTCTCTTGGTCGAGAAAGAGGGGGAGGAATACCGCAAAGACGGGGCGGGGCGTCCGATTCTGCCTTTGTTTACGACGAGTCCGATTTCGGAGGAGACGCGGCAGGAGATCGAAGGGAAATTTCCGAACTACGCTTTTGAGTGGGAGAAGGTGCCCGTTTTTTCGGCGCGCTGAGCTTCGCCTTTCCGGAAGATGGCGAGGTGGCGATCGACGGATTTGGCGTGCCGGGCGCTGAGGAGACGGGATTTGGGATTGCGGTGGCTGCGCAGGAGGGTGGCTCCGAGTTTTTGGAGGGCGCGCAGGGCGAGGGCGTGCTCGCGGTCGAAGTAGGAGGTGATGACGAGGTGGCCGCCGGGGCGGAGTTGGTGGAGGGCCTGATCGAAGATGCGGGTCCAGACGGCGGGGTCGTTCCAGTAGTTTTGGTGGCGGAGGAAGACGAGGTCGGTGGCGTCCTGGAAGGAATGGAGGGTGTCGGTGGTTTCGCCGCGCTGGATGCGGAAATCGGAGCTGACGCCTGCGGGGAGGTCTTTCCAGCGGAGGCGGGCGGTGTCGATTTCGGCCGCTCGGATATCGAGTCCCTGCAAGTGGGCGCTGGGGGCTTTTTCACGGAGTAGGGCGGCGAGAACGGCGGTTTCGTCGGCGCGTCCGCAGGCGAGATTGAGGAGGGTGAGGTGGTCGCGAGGCGCGAGGTGGGGGGCGAGGAGATCGCGCAGGCTGCGCTCGAGCGTTTGTAAGTCGGAGGCGGTGTGGGGGTTGTGAAAGGCGGGGTGTTGGCGCGCTTCGGCTGGGGTGATGATGGACATGAGGGTGCGGAAAATGGCAATTTACAGAGGCGACTGATTTCCTATCTTGGCGGTGATGAACGAGCTCGCTTGGGAAATCGGGGTCTGGGTGGTGACGGGAGGGCTGATGCTAGCGGGAATCGCGGGCACGGTCATGCCTTTTTTGCCGGGGCATGTTCTCATGCTGCTCGCGGCCTTGATTCCCTGGTTCGCTTTGGAGGACCGGGGCGGGCTGGCCTGGTGGTCGCTGGTGGTGCTCGGTCTGGGCTTCGTGCTGGGGCAATTGGTCGAGTTCCTGAGCGGCGCGGTGGGCTCGAAGTGGTTCGGGGGCTCGCGCTGGGGGAGTTTCGGCGCGGTGGCGGGAGGAATCGTCGGTTTGCTGTTTCTCCCGCTCGGATTGCTGGTCGGCCCTTTGTGCGGGGCCTTTCTCGCGGAGTGGTTGCTGGCGAAGCAGGAGACGAAGCCGGCGGTGCGCTCGGGAGTCGGCTCGGTGATCGGGACGGTGACGGGGATGGTGCTGAAGTTCGTCATCGCCGTCTTGATGGGCCTTTATTTTTTGGCCGAAGTTTTGTGGTTGGGGGAACCCGGGGCGTAGTATTGGGTGTGTTTTTGGGAGGAGGGTTTGAGGAAATCATAGGCCGTGCCGCAAAACATGCAGCGAAAACGCAGGGTGACGAGCGAGCGCACGAGATTGCTCTGGCCGTAATTCATGACCGGCAATTTCGAGGCATCACTGTGGTATCTGGCTCCGGTGTCGACGTAGGGCGTGCCTTGGCAGAGGGCGCAGCGGACATGGCGTCGCTTGAGAAAACCGATAAACCAGAGGATGACCGAGCTCAGGAGGCAGCCGGCGAGGAGGTAAGCCGAGAATTTTTCCGCGTTCAAGAGAAAGCCGGCAAAGGCGGACAGAGTGGCTAGACAGGAAAGGTAGAAGAGGGCGCTGTAAAAAAGAGCCACGTAGTAGGGGCGTTTATATGGGACGGAGCGGGCACGCATGATTGAGGACGGGGGGGTGGATTTGCCGGGGGCGTCGTTAGAAAAGCATGAGGGCGGGAAGGGGGCAAGCATGGAGAAGGCGGAGGGCACGGTTATTGATAATGAGACGGTGTATCAATCGTAAAAGTTTATTGACTTCGCCGCGTGCGTGTGCGATCAATTCAATGAATCCAAGAAAGGAACATTATGAGCAATACCATGACTGACACCGCGACGAAGTCCTGCGCTGCGTGCGCTTACTGGAAAGAAGAGGGAAATGCCGGAGAGTGCCGTCGGCATGCCCCGCAGACCATCGCCTTCGAGGTGGATGACGAAGTGAAAATCGAGTCGAAATTCCCCGAGACGCAAGCCAGCGACTGGTGCGGGGATTTCTCCGCGAAATAAGCGCGGATCACCGCGCGCATCGGTGGGTATTAACTCGCCGATTTTTCGTCGCGAATTTTTCTATTGCGATAGAGTCTCATTTGCGCTACAGGTAAGGCATGTCAGCGAATGACGTGCGTGCGGAGATTGACGAGATGTTCCGTCCATTGGTTGGGGAAGCCTCGGTGGAGGCTGATTTGATCTTGGATTTACGGGAGTTGTTGCTTTCAAACGGGCATCCGGGAACTTGCGTGCGTTGTTTTTTCGACTTGTTCCAGGTGGTCGATCAGAAGCGCAAACCCTTGCTCGGTCCCTTGCGGAATTACTTGCAGGAGCGCTTGGAGATCGTGGTGCAAGCGGGCGAGCGCGTTTTGGAGGCTCTGCCGATGGAAGCCCGACCGGGCGATGACTTGGAGCGATTTTGTCGTCGCGCCATCCGCACCGTTCAGTGGGACCGCTCCTATGCCGAGCAGGAACTGACCTTGCGATTCCGTTACCGCGAAGCGGCTTGACGGATAGGCTGTGCGGCGGAGTCAGGCGCTGGCCGCATTCCGAATGAGACGGTGTAAACGGAGACTGAGGATGAGGGCGGCGATGCCCAGTCCGCTCGCGAGTCCCCACCAGATACCCCGTGCGCCGAGGTCCATTTGATGGGCGAGAAAGAGTCCGGTCGGGATGCCGATGGGCCAGTAGCAGAGGAAGGCGATCCAGGCGGGCTGGGAGACGTCGTGTAAGCCGCGCAGCATGTGGGCGGAGGCGATTTGCAGGCCGTCGACGAGTTGAAAAATGCCGACGATGATAAGGAGTTGGGCGGCGAGTTGCGTGACGGCGGGGGCGTCGACAAAAGCGGCGGAAATGGCCCGGGGAAAGAGGATGAAGAGCAGGCAGGTGAGGGAAGTGACGGCGAGGATGGTGAGCCAGCCGGTGTGGGCGATGCGACGGGCGCGGGCGGGATCGTGACCGTCTTTTCCCATGCGCACGGTGAGAGCCATGGAGATGCCGAGGGGGATCATGAAGGCGGTGCCTGCGCAGGTCAGGGCGATCTGGTGAGCGGCGAGGGGAACGGGGCCGAAGAGGCCGATGCAGAGGCCGGCCATGGAGAAAGCCCCGACTTCAGCGAGGAGGTGGAAGCTGGCCGGAAGGCCCAGGCGGGTGAGTTTTTTGAGGACGGGAGTGGGGCGAAGGTCGCGGAAGCGCTCGGGGAGCCAGGCTTTGAGCTGACGGGAATTTTTCAGCCAAAGAAGCATGCCCGCGAAGGTGAGAAGGCGGGCGAGGAGGGTGGCGAGGCCCGCTCCGTTGAGCCCGTAGGCGGGGAGGGGCCCGAAGCCGTGGATGAAGAGCTGATTGAGTGGGATGTTGATGAGGACGCCGCCAAAAAAGATCCAGAAAGCGGGCCAGGGCCGGTCGAGGGCGTCTGCAAAGATCTTCAGGGACATCGCGGCGAGGGCGGGGATGATGGAGAGGAGGATGAGCCAGAGGTAGGGGGTGGCGAGGATGACGAGCCCGGCGGGTTGGCCGAGATATTTGAGCAAGGGAAAGGCGGCCCAGGTCAGAAGAAACAGGATTGTGCCGCCGAGGAGAGCGAGGAGAAGTCCCTGACGGCAGATCTCCCGTCCGGAGGCGGCTTCGTTTCGACCATGGGCCCCGGAGGCGAGAATCGAGATGGAAGTGATGAGGCCTATGCCGCCGACAAAGGGAAAGGAGAAGAGGGCGTTGGCAAAGCTGAGGGCGGCGAGTTCCCGCACACCGAGCGCTCCGACCATGATGGTGTCGATAATGCCGAGGAGCATGGCGCTGAGTTGGCCGATGGTCAGGGGAATGGCGAGGCGGAGGATTTTTTTGAACTCGCCGCCGGAGAGTTCGCGTTCAGGACTCATCACCGAAGAAGCGGATTTGTTTGCGCCATTGACGCCGTTGTTTTTTGGTGAGTCGCCCCTGGTCGCCCTCTTTGCGCGTGGCGCGGGCTTGTTTAGCGTCGTCGCGACGGCGTTGGGCCTCGGCCAGGACCTCTTCGGCGGTGTGATCGGTGTAAGCCTCGCGGGCGATCGGGGCCCCGACGCGTTTTTCGAGCAAGGCGCGGACTTCGATGAGGCGTTTGTGGGTTTCGTCAGCGGCGGGGACTTCGAGACGTTCGCCGATTTGGATTTTGGCGGCTGCTTTCAAGCTGACGCCCTCGCGTTTGACCTTGCCGGCGGCGCATTGCTTGGCGGCGAGGCTGCGGGTTTTGCAAAGCCGGACGGCCCAGAGCCATTTGTCGATGCGGACGCTCTCACTCATGGCGAGAGCTTGCGCTCGGAGGGGG
>JBNNED010000420.1:0-7134 GCA_050285825.1 Verrucomicrobiales bacterium
GACTTGCTGAATGAAAATCCCCTGCTGACGCGCGATCACACCGCGACCGCCACAGCTCGTGCAGGGCTTCGCTCCCCCCCCACCATCGCGCGAGCCCGAACCGGAACAAGTCCCGCAGCCCCGGTATTTTTCGAGCTCCAGCTCTTTTTCCGTCCCGTTCGCCGCTTCCTCCAAGGTGATCTCGAGATCATAACGCAGGTCGCTCCCGCGCTTTTTCCCGGATGGATCGCGCCGACGACGCCCTCCGCCGCCGCCAAATAAATCATCGAACATACTCCCGCCCCCGCCTCCGCCGCCGAAGACTTGCGAGAAAATATCCATCGGGTCGTGGAAGCCGCCGAAGCCGCCTCCGCCAAATCCTCCTCCGCCGCCACCAGCTTTGAAGGCATTGTGCCCGTAGCGATCGTAAGCCGCGCGCTTGTCGGCGTTGCTGAGCACTTCGTAGGCGAGCCCGATTTCCTTGAATTTCTCCTCCGCCTCGGGGTCGTCCGGGTTTTTATCCGGGTGAAATTTCACCGCCAGCTTGCGATAAGCCTTCTTGATCTCCGCCGCCTCCGCATCGCGGCTCACCCCCAGCACTTCGTAATAATCCCGCTCAGCCATCAGTCGCCCTCCTTCTCGTCCTTACTTTTCGCCACCACCACCGCTGCCGCGCGCACCAAACGATCATGAAGCAGGTACCCCTTGCGCTGCACCCGCAGAATGTGACCGGGCTCGACCTCCTCGCTCTCCTCCTCTGAAAGGGCTTCATGCAGGTTTGGATCGAACTCGCCCTCCGCCTTCACTTCCTTCACCCCTTGGTTCTCAAGGAACTGCACCATCTGATTCTTCACCATCTGCATGCCCGTGAAAATCATCGATCCCTCGTCCTGGCTGGCCGCCATGAGCCCCATCTCAAAATTGTCCAAAACCGGCAAAAGCTCTTCCACGAGACTCTGGCTCGCGTAGCGAATGGCGTCCGCCTTCTCCCGCACCATGCGTTTGCGGTAATTTTCCAGCTCCGCGCTCGAGCGCAAGGCCGCTTCCTTCCACTTCAACATCTCCTGCTCCACAGACAACTCGGCCTGCGCCTCCGCGCACTCCTCTTCCGCCACCTCCGGGGATTCCTCCGCAAGGGCCTCCGCGGCCTCGACTGCTTCAATGTCCTCCGCAGACTCGACCTGATTTTCCTCGGGGGCTTCCGCCTCCGGCTTGTTCAAATCTTCCATTTCCTCTGACTTCGTATCCATGCGCGCCCACTGATACCCACCTTGCCCCCATCGTCAACCCATAGAAATGAAGATTTTCTCCCGACCAGGCCTCCGGGCCCGAAAAAAACAAGCCATCCCTTGCACTTTCCGCGATCCGCCCTAAGGTCGGTACGATGTCAGAAAATACACACAATCAAGTTGTCACGCAGCTCCGCCAAGTCGTCGCCGACACCTACGCCTTGATGGGCCAGACCCACCTCTGCCATTGGAACGTCCGCGGACCCGGCTTCTTCGCCCTGCACACCGCCTTTGAAGAGCAATACACCGAACTCTTCGCCGCCGTCGATGAAATCGCCGAGCGCGTGCGCGCTCTCGGAGCCCTGGCCCCCGGTGGCTTGGCCAATTTGGCGCAAAGCTCGGAAGTCAAAGAACTGCGCGAAGACGCCCCCGCCGAGGAAATGGTCCGCCACCTCGCCGAGTCGAACGAGGTCGTTGTCAAAAGCCTCGCCGCCGCACGCGACGCCGCCGCCGAAGCAGACGACAGCCAGACCGAAGACCTCGCCATCGCCCGTATCCAGGTTCACGAAAAAACGATCTGGATGCTCAAAAGCTATCTGGGCTGATCCCGCGCCCTCTCCCCCCACCGCGCCACTCCGGCGCGGTTTTTTTTGCGCCTTTGGGTATCATGGCCGGCCATCGGGCGCGACGCCACATCGTCGGGCCCAGGCCAGCCATTGCTGCTCCAGCTCTTGCACGATCTCCTCTTTCCCGGCGGCGAGGTTCTTTCGTTCCGTCCGGTCCGTGGCCAGGTCATACAACTCCCAGCGCCCTTTCCCGCCCTCCCTTACCAACTTCCAATCGCCTGAGCGCACGGCGGCATTCCCGTAGTGCTCCCAAAACAAAGCTCGCTCAGGCCAGGGCTCGCCCCGCAGCAGAGGCAGCAAACTCCGCCCTTCCATCGCCGGGACTTTTTGCCCTTTCCGCTCCGCCGGATAGGTTCCGCCCGTCAGCTCCACCACCGTCGGCATCAAATCCACGATGTGAGCCACGCCCCGCTCCCAGCGACCTTCGCTCCCGAGACCTGCCGGCCAATGAGCGATGAGCGGGGTCGCGATTCCGCCTTCGTGCGCGTATTTTTTGAACTTCCCGAAGGGCGCATTACTCACCCAGGCCCAGGAACGCCCCGCCCACCAGTTCGAGTCCGCCCGCGTGGGATCTCCCTCCGTCCGACCCGCCGCGCCCCCTTCCGCACTGGCCCCATTGTCGCTTAAAAACAAAATAAGGGTATTCTCCAACTCGCCCCGCTCCCGCAAGGCCGCCACCAAACGCCCCACCGATTGATCCATGCGCTCGACACAGGCGGCGTAGGTCCCCATCAAGCGCTCAAAGCGCTCTTTCTGCTTCACCCCGGTCCAGTCCTTCACCCCGGAAGGCTGACCGCTCGCTTTCGTTCCCTCCGGAAACAAAGCAGAAGCGACCTGACGCTCCAAGCGCCGCCGAGCCACCGCCTCCCAGCCATCGGCGTAGCGCCCTTCATACTTTGCGATGTCAGCGGCATCCGCCTGCAAGGGAAAATGTGGGGCGATGTGCGCCAAGTAGAGGAAAAATGGTTTCCCCGCTTCGCGCGCCTCGTCGATGAAGCGCAAGCCGTAATCGGTGAAGGCATCCGTGACATACCAATCGTCCGGCAAATTTCCTTCGTCCGCCCGCGCGATGACCTCGTCATTCAGCATCAGGGTGCGCCCCTTTTTGAGCGCTTTGTAGATTCCACCCCCCTCGGGAATGCCATAAAAGCGCTGAAATCCCCGGGCCAAGGGCAAAGCTCCGGCCTCAGCGCTGCCGACATGCCATTTGCCGCTCACCGCCGTCAGATAGCCGGCGGCCCCCGCCACCTCGGCCACCGTCACGCACTTGTCATTGAGCCGACCCCGGTAGCCCGGTTTCCCGCGGTCGTTCGTCATCTCCCCCATCCCCGCCTGATGCTGATAAAGTCCCGTCAGGAAAGAGGCGCGCGTCGGACAACAGCGACCGGCATTATAGAACTGCGTGAAACGCCGACCCGACGCCGCCAGGGCATCGAGATGTGGCGTCTCGATCTCTCCCCCGTAGCAAGCCAGGTCGGAAAAACCCATATCGTCGGCCAGAATGATGACGATATTTGGTCGCTTCTCCGCCCCCGGCGCACAGGCCGCCCAAAAGCTGAACGCAGCCCCCACCAAACACTGAACAACTCTCGACCTGACTCGACTTCTCATCAGTCCACTTCAGCACAAATCCCACCCCCACGGCAAGCCCGCTTCGCACACCACGAAAAAAGCAAGCCCTCCGTAGAGAAGCTTGCTTTGGTAAAATCGCGGAAAGAGAACTCAGTTCGCAACGGGAGACTCCAGGATGACGCGGTCGCCATTTTGGATCCGTGCCCCCACGGCCAAGCTGTCGGGCACGACCTCGGCGATGGTCTGGTTGTTCTCCAACTTGGAGATGGAGAGCTTGCCAATGAGGCGTCCGCCACGCTGGACGAGGAGTTTGGAGTTACCGGTGAGGCCGGAATTCGCACCAGCTCCCACGACGACAAAGCCCCAGTCATTGTTCACTGCGGTCACGGTCGCTTGGAAATTAGCGGAGGAACGGACCCGCTCACGGCTTTCGGCCAGCAAGGCACGCTCACGGCTGATATCGGAACGCTCTTTTTCCAGCTGAGTGCTCAGCTTGGTGGTCAAGAGATCGAGTTCGTCCAAACGCTTCTGCTTGGCGACTTTATCGGCTTTCAAGCGCTCGATTTCACCGGGCAATTCGTCGATACCAATACCGGGAGCGGCTTTCTGCATCTCGGCGATGAGCTTGTTCACGTTGTCCAGCTCGGCTTGAGCTTCCTCGATGCGGCTTTCAACGCGGGCGAGGTCGTTTTTGAGGTCCGCACCTTTGGCCGTGGCCAGCTCGAGCTCGGCGTTGGCGGCATTACGGGCTTCCAGGGCGCTTCCCCGGGCTTGATCCGCTTCGCCTTTTTTCGTTTTCTTGTCGTCGATCGCTTTGCTGATGACTTTGTTTTTACCGACCAGGTCGGCGGTTTCCGCCAACTGAGTTTCGTATTTGCCCTTTAATTGGAAGCCGAAGAAGGCCGCCGCGAGCAAGACGAGGATGGCAATGATGTGAAGTACTGTTTTCATGGTCTTAAATGGTGTGTGTGTTTCTCAATCAGCGGTTCTTCAGCTAAAGGGATCGGCTTCGGCAGCTTCTTCCATGGGTTCGTCAGCCGGCTCATCCGCTGCCTCTTCTTCCTGAACTTCCTCCTCGGCGGCTGGTTCGTCATCGGACGAAGCTGCAGGTGCCGGGGTGCTCGGGGCGGGCGCGCTGGCAGCCTCTCCGCTAGCCACTGGCACGACGGTGTCACCAGGTGACACGCTTTCGCCTTCCGCGATGGAATCTTTCACGATGTCTGCCGCTGCGGTGTTGGCTTCCACTGAGGTGACTTTCAGCTGCGCGATGGGCTCACCGCCGCGCAAGACTTGCAGAGTGCTGCCAGTCATCACGTTGTCATTGTCGCCCGCAGCGATGGTGACGAAGCCCCAGGTGTTGTAAACCGAGCGAACGCGGGTGCTCAGATCAGCCGGAGCTTTTTTCTGACGGCGCATGCGGTTGGTGTCCTTGAGGGTGGTCAGCGTCGATCCGAGCGCTTTCTTGGATTGCTCAAGCTGGGAAAGTTTGGCCTCGAGAACGCCAATTTCGTTGGTGAGGTCGGCCACGCTCTTCTGGGTGGACTTCATTTCACGCACCAGGTCGGGGATGTCGCCCAGATCCGCGAGGGATTTTTTCGCCTCGTTGACCTTGTCTTCCTTACCTTTGGCTTCGGTTTCTTTCTCGGTGATAGCCAACTCGACCTTGGAATTGCCTTCCTTCTGCTCATTCAACTTACCGGTCAGTTCCTCGCCTTCAGCGGTCAACTTCTCGGTTTCGCTCACCAGAGCATCGATCTCATCCTTGAGCTTGGCGTCCATCGCCTGATTCTCTTGGAAGGCCTGGTCTTCTCGACCAGTCAGTTCGATCTCTTTCTTGAGAGCTTCCGAGTTTTTATGCGCCACAAAGGCAGCCACTGCCAGCAGCAGCGCCGATAGAATTCCAAATACATTCGCCATTTTTTAGTCGTTACGGTGTTGTATTGGCTAAACTAGGGAGTTCGTCGCCTGACGACAATCAGAAAATCCCTATTTTTTCGAGGTCATTACAAAATAGCTTCATTGAACGCAAATTCGCCGATCCGGGGTTGCACTCCGTCCCTTGAAAGCCCATGTCTGCCTCGTGACTACCCGCTCAAACAGCGTTCTCCGCGTCTTTTCCTACCTCAAAGTCTATCCCGGCCTCGCCTTCGGGCAGTTTTGCTGCGCCACCCTGATGGCCGTCTCCGTCATCTTCTTCCCCTCCGTGACCCGCCAGGTCACCAACGAAATCCTACCGAATCCGACCCGCCACGACGAGCTTCTCCTCTGGGTTCTTCTCGGCCTCGCCTCTTTTTTCGCCAAAGACGCCCTCAATGCCGCCCGCATCTTCATCAACAACCACTTCGAGCAAAACGTCATCTTCGACATCCGCTCCGATCTCTACCAGAAAATCCAACGCCTGCCCCTGCGCTGGTTCGACTCCCGCCGCACCGGAGACATCATGACCCGCGTCGTCGAAGACGTCACCGCCATGGAGCGCGTCCTCATCGATGGCATTGAACTCGGCCTCGTCTCCACCATCCAGCTCCTCGCCGTCGCCGCCGCCATGTATTACGTCGATTGGCAAGTCGCCCTCTGGGCCACTCTCCCCATTCCCTTCCTCATCCTCGGAGCCTGGATTTACTCGAAGGACGCCCGCTCCCGCCACAAGGCCGAACGCGACGCCACTTCCGCCCTCAACTCGATGCTTCACGACAACATCGCCGGCATCCGCCAGATCAAGTCCTACGCTGCCGAAGACGAAGAACACGAGCACTTCAACACCCTCTCCCACCGCATCCGCCGCGCCACCCTGCGCCTCATGTCCTGGTGGGCCGTTTACAACCCCTCCATGTCCTTCCTCGGCATGCTCGGCTACGTTCTCGTCCTCTGGTTTGGCGGACAGGCCGTCATGGAAAACCGCCTCGAACTCGGTGACCTCCTCTTCTTCTTCCTCCTCCTCGGCCTCTTCTACGAGCCCGTCACCAAACTGCGCCAACTCAACCAGATGATCCTTTCCTCCCGCGCCGCCGGCGACCGCGTTTTCGAGATTCTCGACTCGGAAGACGAAGTCAATGCCGCGCACGGCGAGCAACTTCCCGCCGACATCCGCGCCGATGTCGCTTTTGAGAACGTCTCCTTCGCCTACGACGACAACGAAGCCCCCACCCTCCACGAGCTCACCCTGCGCGCGCGCCCCGGCGAGACCATCGCCCTCGTCGGCCCGACCGGAGCCGGCAAATCCACCGTCCTCTCCCTCCTCACCCGCTTCTACGAGACCGACCAGGGAAAAATCACCATCGACGGCCACAACATCGCCACCCTCCACAAACAATCGCTGCGCTCCCAGATCTCCTACATCACCCAGGAGCCCTTCCTCTTCAACGGCACCGTCCGCGCCAACCTCGCCCTCTCCAAACGCGGAGCCAGTGACGAGGAACTCTGGCAAGCCCTGCGCGACGCCAACGCCGAAGACTTCGTCAAAGCCCTCCCACAGGGGCTCGACACGACCGTTGGCGAACGCGGCGTCAAGCTCTCCGGCGGCGAAAAACAACGCCTCTCCATCGCCCGCGCCCTTCTCAAAAACGCCCCCATCCTCCTCCTCGACGAAGCGACCTCCGCCGTTGATAATGTCACCGAGCGCCTCATCCAGCAGGCCCTCGACCGCCTTCTCGCCCACCGCACCTCCTTCGTCATCGCCCACCGCCTCTCCACCGTGCGCAACGCCACCCGCATCCACGTCCTCGACC